>JAWODE010000546.1:0-3308 GCA_046483455.1 Candidatus Hydrogenedentota bacterium
GGCGTCGATTCCTACGGACAGTTACGGTGCCTCAAGGCGGCGAACGGCGACCGCATCTGGGAAGACTTAAGCCTTGTGCCCCAACGGCGGTGGGCCACCATCCACATGGTACAGAACGGACCCACCACTTGGATGTTCAATGAACTTGGCGAGCTGATCATGGCGAAGGTCTCGCCGCAAGGGTGCAAGCAACTCAGCCGTGCACAACTCATCGAGCCAACCCGGGGGCAGCTCGGCCGCGGCGAAGGCGTCTGCTGGTCGCATCCCGCCTACGGCAATCGCTGCGTCTTCGCCCGCAATGACAAGGAACTCGTTTGCGCTAGCCTCGCAAAGGAATGAAGGCTTTTGCTTGCGGACCGCAGTTGATTATTCATCGTAGACCCGCATCTCGAACACGCGCGCGGACCGGTCGCCGTTGGTGGCGTGGATGGTCACGCGGATACGCTGCGCGGTGATGGTATCGAACCGGTGGACCCGGCGGCGCTGGAAGTTCCCGCGGACCGTTGTGAGGGTATGCCATTTTCCGTCGTCGAGAACAGCGAGGGCGTAGTCCCGCACGCATTGCGGTACGAGTGACACCGTATGAAACTTCTCGTTCAGATCGGTATCGAACGCGAGATAGACGGCGTTGAAGCGTTTGGGTTCTCCGAAATCTAGTTCGATCCATTGTGGGAAGGGTTCATAGGGATCGGAAGCCCACATATTGCGTTTGTTACCAATGATTCGTGTTATGCCGTTGACGACATTCCGCGGCTCATACGAGGCGGGCACGGCGATAGGCGGGTCGGTGTAGAACGCATAGTGTTGGCCGGGAAGAACCGTCCAGCGTGCGTCGCCGCCGTAGGCGCGGCAGGTACCCAGAGGGGCTTTGGACATAAGCCGCCAGGAAACCCCCTCGGCGGGCGCCAGCCAAATCCACGCGAAGGGGGTGTGCATCTCGGCGTCCAGCGAAAAGGCCACCCACGTTTCGGCGTTGGGAGGCGCTGTGGCTTTGGCGGTAGCGAGGTTTTCCCTTGATCCGAAATCCTGAGCGGTATCCGCGCCGCGAAGATGTAATGTTATGTCTATCGGTTCCGCGCGCTCGGAACGCAGCAAAACGTAGATGTTTTCGAGACTCTCGCGAGCGCCGACCGGGAATTGAACGGCCCGGGGCATGTTGAGCGGATGCAGGTCTCCTGGACGGACCTCCGCTTGGCTGAATTCGTCGAAGGTGCGGCTACTCGATACGGATACCTTTGCGGAACGGGCCAAGTCTTCGGGATCTTCATTCTTTATGCCGGGAATGTACTGGTCATCCTTCAGTAGACGTTGCTGAAACGCTTTCATGTGCTCGCGATACATCTCGCGCGGGGTCAGGTTGTTGAGGGCGCATACCGCGGCGGCCGTTCCGGCGGCTTGGCCCAGTGCCGCGAGAGTCCCCTGTACGCGGACACTTCCCAAAGCCATATGCGTAACGCTTATATCGCGGCCCGCGAACAGGAGATTGTCGATATTGCGCGAGTAAAGGCACCGGAAGGGGATGGAATAGATGGGCAGGCGGTCATTGCTGTGGAACGGGCCTTCTTTGCCCGACAAAATCCCTTCCGGATGGTGCACATCGAGGGGCCAGCCGCCGTAGGAAATGCGGTCTTCGAAGAGCCGGGCGGTTTGCAGGTCATTTTGAGTCAGTACGTAATCCCCGAGGAGCCGACGGGACTCCCGCTTCGCTTCGACGATAGGCACTTCGATGAGGGCGAGATTCGCCGCCCGTTCCCGCTCCGGCCAAGTATTCTTGATGTAATCCCAGTAGCCGTAAGTGATGCGGATAAGCATGTCCCGTGCGTATTCCGCGTGCCAAATGTCGTCGATATCGTTAGGGTGTTCCAGCCACCACTCCCCAGTGATGACATTGCGTGGGCGGCGGCCGAATTCTTCAGGAGGGGGCATTTCGATGGCCCACTTCGGAGGTTCATAGATTACAGGGTGGCCCATATCCGCCGCCCGGTAGGATAGCGAGTTTCCGCCCATAAGACAGCCGCTCATGGTCAGGGAATCGGGCTTTTCCGGCGCGTGACTCTCGTTGTACTTGTCGCGGGCTTCGCGTCCGAGGCGGTAATCGGCGCCGGCGTAATAGCCGACCCAGCCATCGCCGGTGCAATCGATAAACACGCGCCCTCCGTATGTCGATATCTCACCGGTTAAGGTGTCCACGGCTTTGACGGAGCGAATACGCGTTTGATCGTCCTTTTCGACCTCGAACACATGCTGATTCAGAAAGACCGACAGGTTCCGTTCGTCTTGGGCGGCGATGCGGAACGGTTCGCTCATTTTGGGGAATCCATAACGGGCCTTGATGCGGCCAACCTCTTCGATGATACCGGTTTCGCGGGCATTGGGATGGGCGCTCGCGGCCCCGTTAATGGGCACACCCAGTTCCATGCTCGCGTTGCCGCCAAGCACAGGCCGGTTTTGAATCAACGCGGTTCGCGCTCCTGAGCGCGCCGAGGCCAGGGCGGCGACCGACCCCGCCGCGCCGGCGCCAACCACGACCACATCGAAATCGCCCGCGTGGCGGGGAGCAAGTGACAGACCGGTCAGGCGCGCGCGCTCCTGTCGTACCGCGTCGAGTTCATTCGGTGGCGTGTAGTCCAGGTTCGTAGTCAAGAGGAGGGCGTCGCAACGGCCGTAATAACCCGTAAGGTCGCGCAACGCGATGCGTACTTTCCCGGCAGGAAGATCGAATTCCCCGCCCGGTTCCCAGACCCAGTCCTGTACCTCCGCCGCGCCAAAGGTGCGTCCGATGGGCTTATCGTTGATCAAGACGGTGAAGGTGCCGGGAGCGTAAGGCTGCAACCAGTTGCGTGCGCGGACCCACAGGCGATACCGGCCCGCTTCCGGCACGTCGAATGTTGTCCACGCATCGGCGAGGGGTTCTCCTATACCGGCGGCGATGAGATAGGCCGAACCCATAAGGTGAATAAACTGGGTGTCGCATTTCCATTCGCCATAGTCCGCGAAATCCTCCGCATCAATCCAGAGAAAACCATCTTCAACCATGGAGATTTTCCGAACAGGCTTTTTGATCACGGCGCGACCATAATCGACGGGCGTTTTTGCGAGGTTTCGCCGGGATGTTTCAGAGAGGGAAGCGCGACCTGCCTGATGAAGCTCGGCAATGGCTTCAGGAGACCCATATTCAAAAATATTTCGCAAAGATAGCATAAATATATTAAATATATTTTTTTATAAAAGCCGGTTGTTGCATAATTATCAACAATTTAACAAATATTACAGGATGTTTTCACCATTACCTGGTGCCTTCATGGAAA
>JAWODE010000570.1:0-8247 GCA_046483455.1 Candidatus Hydrogenedentota bacterium
AGAATCTTCCTGCGAGTAATCTTCAAGGCAGCATGAGCATCCTTCCTCATGATTACCGTCCCCTGCCGAAGAATCCAAAATATTCTCGATCCTCCATTCGCAGAGATCGCCGCCGAACCCAGATGAGTTGGAGTTACCGTGTCCCCCGCTGGCGGGGGTGGTTCGCCAGCGGCGAACCGGGGGTGGATACCTCCCGGCATCTTCATGCCAACGCGCGCCCCGTGATAATGACCAGGCGGCCCCGCGTGGTCTGCACTCCGGCAAGGGAGGACGGGGTGTCCAACCCGTCGTCAAAAACACCGCGAACGGATACGTTCGCGCTCCTTGTAAAAATGACCGGCGAGGGCGCCGGTCCCACACCGGAAGGGACAGCATGGGCCTCCCGTCACCCCTGCGAAAGCAGGAGGCCAGTCCGCGTGCAACTGCATGGCAACGCACGCCGAAAGCGCCCCTTCGGCGGGGCCGCTTCGGCTGACAGAACGAAGAGCGTTCTTCACCACGCGCGTCTCGCAGGCCCTCTGGATTCCTCCGTGCGCAGGAATGACGATGGAAACCGGGGTTTTTGTCCCCTCCTGAGGCGGGCAGGCCCCTCAGACTCTTCGCACATTGACCTCCGAATACCCGCCCCACAGCTACACATCCTGCAGGCGTCGCCTGCGGAAAAAAGAAGTCGCCGCAAACAACAGGAGAAGTGAGATGCCCGCGAAAACAATGCAATTCAAAGCCCAAAGAAACTGTGTAGCTTCACCGAGCTCATCACTCGCATACGTAGTCCACGGCGAAAGGAGGGCGAAAACACTAGGATGAAAGTGCGGCAAAATGCCGCGAGGAAACACAAATCGTTCGAAGAATTGGTCCATAAGTGCAGGCAGCCCGTAAAATGCCACGGCAAGCACTCCATAGGCGACCAGAATGGCCGTCACCGTCCTTTTGCACAGCACGGATATAAGCATGGTCAACGAAAGCGCGTAAAACGCCGAAACAAGCAGTGAAATGAACCCATGCCAAGCATCTGAAAGCGAGGCGGGGTCGACCCACAAGAGGATCAAGCACGAGGCCAGTGCGGCGGTGCACACGCAAAGGACGCTGGCCGCGGTACCCAGAGTCTTTCCAATAATGATTTGCCGGGGAGGCACGAGGGTCATTCGCAGCATATCCAGGTTGCCGACCTCCTGCTCTTTCGCAAAGGCACTCGCCACGAACGGCGGAATGAGCATCAAAACCACCCCAATTTCGAACGTCATCCACGCATGAATATCCCAATACCATCCGCGGAATGTCCCTGCTATCGCCGCGCCGAGTACAAACACGCACAAGGAGATATACGTGACCCGAATGAGATTCGTGAGATTACGAGTCAGTCCCCAGAAAATCTCGCGCACAAAAATGGGATTGATGTGATCGCCTAAAGGCTTCTTACGGCGGAGAGGGTCCACCAAATAGAACGGGTAGGTGCTGCGGCGCATACGAAGCAGCGCGGGGTCGTCGATAACCCGTTCCTGGCGTACGCGCACGGGCTTGTGCACAAAGAACCGGAGCATTGCACGGGCGATCAGGAGAGAGACTACAAATAGAAATACTTCGTACACAACCAGCACGAACACCGCGACACCCATCTCTGAGGCGCCCGAGCGCTTCAGCCCCGCAACCACGCCGTACGGCGACGATTGAAAAATGACGATGCCGATATAGGCGATTACTGTCGCCGCTGTTGTATTGGAGACCAGGCTCGATGCCAAAATACCCAAACCGGCGCATCCCAGTGCCGTTGCGAATACGACCGCCAGCACAAACATGAACTCGACGGTGTCCACCCCGGGCAGAAAAAATAAGGTGCCGAAAATGGGGATGTATGTCACGAGCAGCATGGCAAAAAAGCCCAGGGTATTCGCGGCCTTGGCGAGGAGTAAACTTGTGGGACGGATAAGCGTTACCGAAAGTTGCGCGAGCGTATCTTTTTGCCGCTCTGACGCAATAGCCCCCGCCGCGACAGGCGGCAATAGAACCATGCAACCAAGCAGAAACACCTGGCCGGTGCCGAAGAAAACCGTACGGCTTTCGTTTTGTCCCTGAGGCGAGGCCGCCTGCATACTGATGCGGACGCCCTCCTCAGGCCATGTGTTCAACACGTAAAGCACCCCCGCCAACACAAGCAACGTCAGCCAAATGGCCGTACGCCGCTGGCGCATGTACCCTAAAGTCTCCCGCTTTAAAATTGCCAGCGAGGGAAAGGTCAGCAGTTCGGCCAGCGAGTGTCTCCGGCGGACCGGCTGGATATGCTCAGATGCCCGGGCTCCTTCTGTCGCCACTTCAGTCAAGGATCATAAGCCCCCTTTCGTGACTTTGAGGAACACATCCTCCAAGGTCCCCTTGACTTCCTCGAAGAAAACGATCTTGGCGCCTACACCCATGAGTTTCTGATGGAGGTCGGCCAGTTCGTCGTAGGGAAGGTTGGTCTCGAATTGAAATTCGCGGCCGGAATTGTCGATATTCAGCACGCCCGTGGTCTCCTCGAGTATTCTTTGAGCCTTTTCGGCTCCCTCGAGCACCACGAGCCGAATCTCGCGCGTTTGGCGGATTTCCTCGAGAATATCCGGGTACTTCCCCTGTTTAATCAGAATCCCGTGCTCAAGGATTCCGATCCGGCTGCACATATCCCCCAATTCCGACAGGATGTGCGAGGAAATCAGGATGGTCTTTCCCATTTTGCATAGGGTCTTGAGCAATTCCCGCATCTCGATGCGCGCCCGGGGATCGAGGCCGCTGGCCGGTTCATCCAGCAACAGCACTTTCGGATCATGCAGCAACGTTTTGGCCAAACAACATCGCTGCTTCATCCCTCGCGAGAAGGCACTTACGAAATCGTCCGCCTTGCTGGTGAGGTCGGTGAGTTGAAGCACGTCGTCGATAATCGAGCGCCGCTTTTTCTTCGGAATTTTGTAGGCGGCGCCGAAAAAATCCAGGTACTCGATCAGGCGCATGCCGTCGTAGACCCCGAACGAGTCGGGCATGAATCCCAGGATAGTTTTCACCTGGTAAGGCTGTTTCATTACGTCAAATCCATCCACAAAGGCCTTTCCAAAGGTGGGCGCGAGCAGCGTCGCCAAGATGCGCAAGGTGGTTGTCTTTCCTGCGCCGTTCGGACCAATGAACCCGTATATGTCGCCTTCCTCGACAACGAGGTCCAGGTTCTTCAGGGCTTGTTCGCGGCCATACCGCTTTGTCAGCTTTTGCGTCTCGATTATCGCCATGGAATTCCATCTCCCCCTTGGTGTCCCGTCATTTCAATCTTCGCGAGACCTCTTACATAGATCGCGCGATGCATATGGCGCCTTTCGCGTTGTATCGCGAGCAGCCGTTGGCGGCGCTGCCCTCGTGGCAGATTTTCGGAGGATGAACGCGCTCCTATTTCCACGATGAAGTCAACGGGATAGTTGTTTTGAAAAGCATACATAGCGGCCCGTGCCCTCTGCGCGTCTTGCAAGACTTCCTGCTCCCAATTCTCGATTATGTAAACATTTTTGTGCATCCGGTGATTCATGAACTGCGTTCTCTCGGAGGATTCGAGGGTTACCACAACGTCACTGTCCTTGGGAGGCTTCAGCACGCACATGGTCTGTCCGCCCACGTCTTCCGAATACAGCTCTACGCGAAACTCCCGTATGGCCGGAACGGCGCGAGGCACGAAAACCGTTACAGGCACCGGTCCACCGAAACTGACATACTCGGGACCCGCGAAGGGTCTTTCCTGGTATTGCATGCTGGCGTTCAACGTTACCGATCGCGCCGAAGTTTCGGTAGTCCGGCTCACACGCACGTCAGCCATTAGGAAGCGGCGAGAGCTCTCCTTTTGGAAAGGCCGCTCGCTTTTGATACACGGCGCAATTTCCCCATCCGCCCATCCGCAGATACAGGGACCTAGAAGTCCCGACACACTCCCGCCCGTGGGTTGACCCGCAGAACCATAAGGCGATTGCCATGTTTGGGTGCCGGTCAGCAACGACGCCACAAAAGATATACCATCCGCCGTGTAGCTGGTCCGACCCCCTGACTCGTTGGATAGGCCGGGGAAGTATCTGTTCACCTTTTCGTAAGTGGCTTTTTCCCGGAGCCTGTGGCCCGTAATGTCAATGTCGAAGGTCTCTGAGACATCCGTTTCCAGAGGGATGAGTGCGCCGTCAATCAACAGAAATGCGTTATCGACGGTAAATCCAGTTTCGTTTGTGAGAGTACCGTGAAGGCCGTTATCGTCGAACAAAAGTTCTCCTTGCATTCCCCCCGGAAGTTGCAGAAAGGCTTCTCCTTCAAGCGAACGTACCTCACTTGCCCCCACGACAAAATCGTCGATTTGCCCTGGAGAATCCAGAGTGAACACAAACGGGCGCCGGCCCGAAGACCCCGTCTGCACGGGCCCTCCCCTATACTGGGCCGGCATGGCGCCGAGATCGGAGATCAGCATGTTTTCTTGCTCGACCTGCATGGCGAACCGCAATGTCCGGGCCGTAAGAATCCCGGTCACGCTGTGCAGGCGCGACATACCGCCCTCGGGCTGAATTTGCAGCACCTGGACCTCGCGCATCTGGTTCGCCTTGGCGCGTCCCGCCGTGCCCACGATCATCGCGTACAGCGTAAATCCAATCGAGAAAAATACAAGGCATACCCATGCCATCTCCCGGCGCTTGAAATAGCTCCATACGAGCCAATTCGCAATAATCGCCACGCTGAAATACAAGAGGAGATATGTTATTACTGAAGATTTCGGATGCACCCTTATCCCGGCGGTCCGCGGTATCGTCTGCGTGAAATTCCAGGCCGCTTCGCGGAAGAAGGGTTCCGCGGCTATTAACTTACGCCGGCAAAGTTTCGACCAGAATTCGATATATTCGGGGCAGCGTTGCAGCGATTTGCTGTCGACATCGACCGCAAGGGTGACGATTTGTCCCTGTCCCAATGGTCTCCGGGTCGCCAACACACGATCGATCCCAAACGTCTGAGTCTCGGGAGTCTGGGGACGCAGCTCCGTGAATACGCATTCCCAATCGGAGCGGGCCTTCCGGGCCGCGGCCGGACCGAAGACGGCCTCCGCGAGTTCTGTTTCCTTGAGGGTGACATCCGTGGCAAACGCTGTTCCCGAGGCCTCCTCGAGCCATGTTCCCCGCAGTTTCGGTGCATTGGCGCCCGTATTGATGAGAAGGGTTCCTCCTCGCTGGACAAACCGCAGGAGCAGTTCCCGGTGTGGAACGGCGATCCGCGTCGGGTCCAGGTTGCCGATCATCACGGCGTCGTAAGGTTCATAGCATTGAGGGAAGTCGGGAAGCGCATCCAATTCGGAAGGTCTCAGAGATTCGCGTATGGCGCGGATATGTTTTCCCTGAAACTCGATCACCCGGTGCAGAAACGCGTATCCTTCGTCAGGATTCATATCCAGCACCAGGTGCAGAAAGTCTTCTTCCATGATCGGCGTGGGTAATCGAACATTGGACGGCAGACCGATCGCGGGGCGTCCACGGTGATCGTAGAGCATGGCGGAAATTTGGTCGGTAGCCTCGAAGTAGCAATAAAGCCGGAATCGTTTGGTCGAGCCCCGGGGGCTGTCAACCGGAACCCGGTAGACCGGCGCCTGGGCTCTGCCCCCCGAAGAAAGTTCAAGAGCAAGATGGCCCGTGATATCCTTCTTCGTATTCCGGACAATCACATCCACGGGCACCCAGGTACCGTCACGATACGCGGTCAGGAAGTGCGTGGAAATTTCGATGGTAATGTCTTGAACGGGCGCCTCTTGCGCACACGCTTCAATGCCTGTGTAGGCTGCGAGGGCCACAATTCCCACCAGGGCCAGTGCGTTTTTCACATCCATGCTCTCCTGCTGTAAACCCACCATTCCAGAACCAATACGGCGATTCCGGCTGCCACCAGCCATCGCCAGAACTCGCGGTTTACCGTAACTTTCTCCTTCTGCGCTTCCACTCTTCCCCGCCCAATCTGCAAGGCCTCCGCGGGCCCAACGGACGTCTCGACGGGATCGAGCAAATTGACGGCGTAGTGAACCTCACGCTCGTCCATGCGCACCCTATAGGGGCCTAC
The DNA here is from genome assembly GCA_046483455.1 of Candidatus Hydrogenedentota bacterium. Taxonomy (GTDB): domain Bacteria; phylum Hydrogenedentota; class Hydrogenedentia; order Hydrogenedentales; family SLHB01; genus UBA2224. The sequence continues at coordinate 6,085 of JAWODE010000570.1, forward strand.
CTTGTGCGTTCGGGCAAAGTAGGTCGGGCGCATCGCGTCCAAGCGCACCTCGTACTCCTCGCCATCCGGCGACACGACTGTTGCGCTTGTCGCGAGGGGGTCGGATGGCAGGGCCAAAGGCCGCCCCGCCCGTGTTGTCCGTGTCTCGGCAAGCGCCGCACGAGGGGTCCAACTCAATACGTTCTGTACGAACAAAGGGAAGGAAAGGTTTAATGGCCAGTCCGAGTCCTCGAGATTGAACGGAAGCACCAGAATCTGCTGCCCGCCCCGCGATACATCGGCAATCAACGGACCCCCGTTGGTAGATGCCAAGGTGCGGGCCCCTGCCGGCAACGCCAGGCGCGTAGCTTTCCCGATTCCAACATTCGAGGGATTCAAATAGCGCATTACGGGGTGGTTTGAATCGGATGCAATCACCGGTGGATTCTCCAGCTCACCCAGCACCTCCAAACCGTCGACGGGCGGAACGGCATCGAAAAAGAGCAGGCTGCCGCCGGGTAATTCTTCGGGCGCAAAACCATTAAACACTATGAGATCATACTCCTCAGACGCGAAATAATTCGCCGGAGCCACTGTCTCGAGTTCTACACGCGGGTCCAGCGTCAATACCCGCTGTAGAAAGAAGGTGCTCGTGGCTTTCGGTTCACTGACCAGAAGCACCTGCAGTTTAGCCGCGGGACGCACGGAAAGCCATGCCCGATTATCAACCGCAAGCGCGTCCTCTATATCGAGTTCCGCACGCAGCAATCCTGCCCCGAGGTCTGCATGCCCAAAAAGCACTTCCTGGTCCCCTCCCGCGGGGACATCGACCTCGGAAACCCCCACCATCTCGTCGTTGAAGTAAAGCGTCAGGGTGGTATGCAGTGCGTTTGCATTTTCGTTGTGGATAAGAGCAAACGTCTGCTCTTCTCCCTCCCCTTCCGCAGGTTTGCGCATACTCAGCCGAACAATCCCCGCATTTTCGCGGGTTTCGCCGACCTGAAAGAAAGCCAACTCGGGCATCTGCGCCTCGCGTACCAGCTCCTCCTCCGTACCCGCGACCACCTCACTTTCTGCACGCGGCAAGATTTCCGCTAAATCCGAGACGTTGCCATCCGTCAGCGCGATGATGCTCAAATCGGGATTGGTCTGATGCAGCGACTGTGCCACGAAGAATGCGTCGCGCATTTTTGTGCTCTCATCCGTCGCTTCGATCGTCTCGATGACCTCGCGCAGGCGGACGCGGTCATCCGTTAATTCCACCAGTACGTCGGCCGTTTCCCCGAACGTCACCACCATCATCCGGTCGCCCCAGCGCATCTCATTGACCAGCCGGAGCGCACCTTCTTTGGCAAGGTCCAGCCGCGTACCCCCTTTTTCATTGGTTTGCATGCTCGCGGAACGGTCGATAAGCAAGCAGATATGATGGCCCGGCAATCTCTCCGCCCGCATATAAGGCCGGCCCAGCGCCAGCGCCAGCGCCAATGCAATAAGAATCTGAAGGAGTAACAGCAGGTTCTTGCGCAGACGCTGAAACGGGGCATTCGCCGTCAAATCCTGAAGGCTCTTCAGCCATAACAGCGTGCTCGAAATGACGACTTCGGTACGGCGCAATTTGAGAAGATACAGAAGGATAATCACCGGAATCACGGCGAGAAACCATAGATACGCCGGTGTCATAAACAAACCTTCTAAGAAGGCGCCAAAACTGCCGCCCGGGCCCGTCATCGAATCATCCCTCCGCGCCGGAAAACCTCCAATAAGAGACGGTCCAACGGCGTATCCGATGGCGCGAACATATACCCGATATTCCGCGCCAGGCAATGCCGCCGCACCGCATCACAGAAGCCATCAACATTTTGCCGGTACCGTTTCAACAGAGCCGGACTTACTGAAATCTCCGTATACGCGTTTGTTTCGGAATCCAGCAGTTTCAGGTCGCCCGTCACTTCCGGTTCGATTTCCTGCCGCGCCAAAGTATGAACGGCATACACGTCGCAACCGGATTGGAGCAGGCGTTTCAGTCCTCCTTCGAAACCTTCCGGATCGAAGAAATCGGTCAGGATAACTGCCACACCCCTTGAACGGTTTCGCAGCACATACGATTTGCACGAGTCCTCGAGTTCCGTCTCGCCTCCCGGAGAGAGTCCGCTTAGGAAGGAAAACAGCCGGTTGGCGTTCCCT
>JAWODE010000584.1:0-10465 GCA_046483455.1 Candidatus Hydrogenedentota bacterium
GTCGGCGCGCCTTTCACCGCAACACGATAGGCATCGCCCTCGCGGTGGTACGTTGCCATCATCATCATATCGGGATCGAAGGAGACTTCTCGTTCCTCCGGCAACCGCTTCAATAATTCGTCGCGGTTCATACCGGCGCCTTGTGCGGCTTCGAGCAAAGCAACCTCCGTCGGGTCACCCAGCAACTCGCCTTCCTCGTCGCTAAGAGAGGCGTTGTTACATAACACGCCGTTCTCCATAATCCGCCGGACGATCTCATTTTCACCCGACGCGAGGGTATCCCCCCACATTTCGGGAGAATCCGCTTCAATCTCATTCAACCCGGTGCGAATCACGCGCAATGCCATACGGTTTTCAGTGAGGGTGCCGGTTTTGTCGGTGAAAATTACATCGGCGCTCCCGAGGGTTTCGACCGCGGTCAAGCGGTTGATGATGGCGTTTTTGCGCGCCATGATCCACATTCCCCGCGCCAGGGCGATTGTCGCCACGATAGGCAGCCCCTCGGGTATCGCCGCCACGGCCAAAGCAATGGCCGTTTGGACCATCACCATCGCCGGCTGGCCTACCCAAACGCCTATGAGGGCAATAATCACTGCCAGAGACACGGACAGAATCGCCAGACGTGTCCCCAGTTTATTCAAACGTTTTTCAAGAGGCGTAATTTCACTTTCCGCACCGGCTGTCATCGCAGCGATGTTGCCGATCTCCGTATCCATGCCGGTCGCGACCACCACCCCCGCGCCGCTTCCCCCAACGACCGTCGTGCCCTTAAACAACATGTCGCTGCGCTTGGCTAACGGCGTCTCGGCATCAACGGGCTCTTCGTCCTTCGGCACAGGGACCGACTCACCGGTCAAAGGCGACTCATCCACGACCAGACTATTGGCTTCGACAATCCGCAGGTCGGCGGGCGCCATATCGCCTCCTTCGACAAGGACAATATCGCCCGGCACCAATTCCGGCACGCCAACCTCGTCGGCGTTTCCCTCCCTTAAGACCCGCGTGGTGGGTTTCCCAAGTTTGCGCAACGCTTCCATGGAACGCACCGCGCGCCACTCGGATACGAATCCAATTCCCCCATTCACAACCAACACCGCCACAATCGCGAAGCCCTCGGCATAGCGGCCGGACGAAAACGCGAGTACTGCAGCACCGGCCAGAATCACCACCAGCAAGCTTTTGAACTGATCAAGCAGGATAGTCCAAGCGCTTTTTGTCTTGGCCTGCTCCAATTCATTCTTGCCCCATCGGGCCTGCCGGTTCGTCACTTCCTGAGACTCAAGCCCGCGCTCGGGATCAACCTTCAGCTCTTCCAGAACTTCCTTGGCTTTCCGGCTATGAAAAGACGCGTCGGTCATAGACTTTCTTCTTGCTCATCCTGCTCATCATCATAGCCCGCCCCACCTGAGATTTGAAAGAAACATATCTTTCGCCTGTGATAAAGAGAAAGCCCGGTCAAAGCTTATGCCTCAACCGGACTTCTTGTCCAAAAAGTAAAGATGTGCTAAGGCCCTACGTTCGCTGCCCGTAGCATCAGCCTTCGCCACCACCTTCGGCCGGCTCTTCGGTCGCAGGGGCCGCGGGTTCATCCGCCGCTTTCTGGCAACCCGTCGTGAACGCAGCTCCAAACACCATCATCACCGCAAGAAGCGCCAACACAATCCGTTTCATCATCTACTCCTCCACTGTTGTTTTGACACAGGCCCCACAGCCCCCGCTGCGTACCCGGCCAAACCTTCCCTTTCCACTATGCATGCATCCTACAAGGAGCATACATGCCATGACAATACTACGATTAAAACAAATAGTCAAAGAATAGTTTAAGGGATTATTGCCGGCACCCGGCTTTTCCGCTCTCTGAGTCCTCCCGCTTCTACCCACGCCGCCAAAATGAGGGGATGAAAAGCACCATGATACTGAACAATTCAAGGCGGCCCAACACCATGCACAGGGAAAGAAAAATTTTGCCGACAGTCGGCACAAGGGCGTAGTTCTCCATGGCCCCGACAGCTGAAAGTCCGGGGCCCGCCGTGTTGAACGTAGCAGCCACCGATGAAACAGCCGTTTGGAAAGGCAAACCCAGCAGCGACATAAGGAGACTGCCGACTACAAAGACAAAAACATACAGCAGGAAAAACACGTAAACGGTATGCTGAACTCCTTCGTCGACGACTTGGCCACTTACCCGAATTGCCCGCACCATCTTAGGCCTGAATGTCTGCTGGATACGTGCGTAGGCCATCTTCAGCAAAATAATTAGCCGCACCACTTTAATCCCCCCGGTGGTCGAGCCGGCGCATCCTCCCACAAACATCAGCACTAACAGAAGCATCCGGGAAAAGTAAGGCCACGCATTGAAATCCGCCGTAGAATATCCCGTGCAGGTACCCATTGACACCACTTGGAAAGATGCATAACGCAGGGCTTGCCAGAAAGAATCGTACGTCACCTTTTCTTGCGCCGGAAGAGGAACATCACCAGCGGCAAAATCGCCTTCAGCCCCCATTAAGTTTAACGTAACCAAGAGAGTGCACACGGCAAGTATTGCAATAAAAAAACGCCATTCCGTGTCTTTGAGCAATGCTTTCCAGTTCCCGCCGAGAACAACAAAATACAAAGCGAAGTTAGAGGCCCCGAAAATGATGGAGACAATAATAACAATGTCCACGGCGACGCTGTTGAATGCCCCCACACTCCCCGCCTTTGTGGAAAAACCGCCGGTCGCCAACGCCCCAAAAGCATGGCACAGAGCGTCGTACAGACTCATGCCGCAAAACATCAATGCAACGATCTGGGCGATGGTGATGCCGAGGTAAATCTTGTAAAGCGACGAGGCCGTATCTCGTATGCGAGGCTTGAGACCGCGGGGATCAGGACCAGGCGCTTCCGATTTGAAAAGCTGTTTACCCCCAGCCCCCAAATACGGCAGCACCGCAATAAACAACATGACGATCCCCATACCACCAAGCCAATGGGTAAACGAACGCCAGAACATGATGCTCTTAGGCGTAACACCGTAGAACTCATTCGTCATGACGCTTGCCCCGGTTGTTGTAAAACCGGACATGCTCTCGAAATAGGCGTCAGCGGGATTGGTGAACACCCCGGCGAACATATAGGGCAACGCCCCTAAACCGGCCGCGACAATCCAGGAGAATGCCACGAGCCCCAAGCCTTCCCGTTGGTGGAAATCAGAACAGGCATTCCGGCCTCCAAGCGCAAACAGGTAACCGATGAGGCAGGATACCCCCGTCGCTCCCAGAAGCGCAGCCAGAGCGTCCCATTCCCGAAAATAAACCGCCCACAACGCTGAAGGGAGCATCAACAGCCCAATAGCGCCAGAGAAATGGCCGAGATACCTCGATACGAGCCGGTAATTCATTGTTTCTTGAACAGTTTGAGCACCCGATCCAACGAATCCGGCGTCGCGATCATAATGATGGAGTCGCCTGCCTGAATTTCATCATCGCCACGCGGTACAATCACCTGATCGCCCCTCAGAATGCTGGCCACCAGCGCTCCACGAACGCCACGCCGACCCTCGAAAACCTCCTTGAGACTCTTGCCAATGATAGGAGTATCACTGCCTACAACAAACTCGATGATCTCGATTTGGCCTTCTTCAAGAACCGCAATCGATTGAACGCTATCTTGGTGGACCAGCTTGAGCACCCGGTTCGCGAGGCTTGCCCGGGGGGTTACCACATGGTCGATCCCGAGTTTCCCGACAAGCGAAGCGAAGTCCGGTTCGTGCACCACTGCGATGGCCCGTGTAGCTCCAACCTCTTTGGCCAACACCCCCGCCATGATATTCCTCTCATCGTCATCGGTCGTGGCCACAAACATGTCGGCATCTTCGATATGTTCTTCTTCCAGTTCCGCCCGGCTGGTACCGTTACGGCATACCACGGTCGCCCGTTCCAGTTTAGTGGCCAATGTCCGGCATTTCTCCGGATCCCAGTCCATAAGCTTAACTGTATATTTGCCTTTCTCGAGCATTTGGGCCAAATGAAACCCGATGCTATCCCCTCCCATAATGACAATGCGGTCCATGCGCGGTTCGGTGCCATGAAACATAGCCTTCACGGAATCAACATGCTCGCGCCGGCCAATCAGGGTAACCAAATCGCCTGGCTCAACGATTGAATCCCCGTGGGGGATTAACGTAGCACCCTTCCGGCTAATCACGCCGAGAAGCACGCCGGGAGGCATGTTTACGTCGCACAAGCGTTTTCCACCCGTTGTGGGCGACTTCGTCACGCGCACTTGCTGCATCTGCACCACCCCGCGCCCGAAGGTTTCGGCCGCCACCATACCGGGGCTTTCGACATAGCGCCCGATATCCAATGCCGAAAGCGCCTCGGGACTTAATAAATAGTCAATCCCAAGCACCGTCTCATACAGAATATTCGATTGAACGTAGTCGGGATTGTCTACCCGGGCCACCACCTGTTTTGCACCCAATCCCTTCGCGATCGCCGCCGCAATGAGATTCACCTCGTCCAAGCCACAGGCCGCTACAAACACATCCGCTTGCTCAACCCCTGCCTCCTTCAACTCAAGCACGGACGAGGCGCTACCGGTCACGGTCCGCACATCCAGCGCGAAATCCACCTGCTCGATGCGCTGTGGATTTGCCTCGATAACCGTAACATCATGGTTTTCGATACTGAGCAAGCGCGCCAAATGGAATCCGACACGACCGCCGCCAGCAATGCATATGTCCATATCTCTGCCTCGAAAATTTCAAAAACCGGGATTGTCTCAACTGAGCAACAAAGAAGCGAACCGGGACTGTCCCGAAATTTTTGAACACGCCGCCCCTTATTTTCATAATCTACGGATGAGCACAACGCCTCATGTTGCTCTATCCCGAAGTACTTGCGAACTTACGAAGCCAAAATCATCTTACAATCGCCCAACAGGTGTCAAAAAGAAAATGAACCTCTGAAAAATCGGCCCAAATCGCCGGGCACAAGGCCAAGAGCAGCATTTAAACGCCATCCATGCGAAAGGTCTTGGGTCTTATCTCACGAGAACGGGGTTATATTACCCGTGGCCGCTCCCCGAGCACCAATAGGTTTGCGTCATGTTTCTTTCACATTATACGGCGGTTGGTATGGATTGAACGATGCCATAGGCACTTGCGCCTGAACAGACGTCGCGATATCTAAACAGACTCCGTTTCGAGACAATTACCACCCAGGCGCTTCGCCCGGTAAAGCGCTCGATCGGCCGCGCCGATAAGTGAGGGCGGAGACAGTTCGGACGAGCCTTCGGCAGAGCACACACCGACGCTCGCGGTCAGGTAGGTGCCCGTAGACGAACGCAGGTGGGGAATGCGTAGACGCTCGATGCTCGAACGGATGCGCTCTCCCAAAGCCCCGACACCCTCGGTATTGGTAATGGGCAGGATGACCGCAAACTCCTCGCCGCCATACCGCGCCGCAAGGTCTCCGGCACGGCCGACGGACCCACCGACTACCGCGGCCACGCGCTGCAAAGCTTCATCCCCCTGCTGATGACCATATTCGTCGTTGTAAGCCTTAAAGCCATCGATATCGACCATAATCAAAGAAATTATTGATCGTGTCCGCGCTGAACGCCGCACTTCCGTCATCAAAACGTCATCGAAATGGCGTCGGTTAGCAAGCCCCGTAAGCGGATCCTCGAGGGAAAGCTTTTGCAAGCGTTGCTCTTCTGCGCGACGTTCGAGATTCTCCGTGTACAGCCGGTGGCTTTCGAGCGTATTCGCGCAGTAGACCAACAGTATCGAAATCAGCTTCTGGTATACGTCCGGCACGTATCCCTCGTTCGAAATCCCCAAGAAAAACCCAGCCACCCGACGCTGAGTCCCCAGAGAATGAATAAAGGTGCGTTTCCCCCGCAAAAGCGAGGGAACGCTCATTGGTTTGTTGTGCGTGATGGCCCATCCCACAAAATCGTGCTCGATCTGGTAGTTGATCTCGTCCATGAGCAACTGTTTCCGCGATTCGGGCACGCAAACGCCCACCTTCCACTCGAGCCCCGTAGAATCGAACCACGCTATTCCCAACACGTGGAAATCGACCAAATCGCTGATCGCCCGCAAGGTAACATCCACGACGTGCGCCATGTATGCGTCGCCATCCTCGGTCGTCTGGAGTGCAAGCGCCGCCGTCGTCACAATATCCATGCCTTCGAGGAGACGCCGGTTTGCGAGGCGCGCTTTATGTTCCTCCGCATTTGCCGATGCGCTCTGCGGCAATTCGTTTCCTGTATTCTGACTCATCGCTCCTCGACACCAAATATGATGGCCAGGTCACGCACATGGACCTCGGCATCCTCTATAACTTCGCGCAACACGTCCGTACTCAAATTCAATTGTTCCCAAGCCTCCACCGATACCGGAGGAACCGCGGAGTCCCCGCTTCGGCCTATCTGCATTGCATTCGCAATCACCTCGGAGACATGGGCAATCGCTCCATCCGGCGTAAGTTCCCGACTCGCTAGCGGCACGTGGTGGTAACATACTGCTTCCTGATGCGTGAGGGGCAGATTCCATGCTGCCAACAGCTCCCGCCCCACCGAGGCGTGCGTAAACCCGAACATGGCACGTTCGACCTCGTATACGGGACGCCCGGACTCAGCCGCTTCTTCAAGCACCTCGCGCGAGAGCTTTGGAGCCTCCGAAAACATCACCAGACGGCCAACATCGTGCAGCAACCCCATAACGAAATACCGCTCGCTATTAGAGCCCCCGCGCAACTTCCCGAGCATCCGCGCCACCGAGCCGCAAAAGAGACTGTGCAACCAGAACTGGCTCATATTAACCACGTCGCGTAGCGACCGGTCGAAAACACTCATGACCGCCGTAGCAAGCGCCAACTCGCAAAGTTCGTTGGTGCCCACAATCGCCGTTGCCCGCGATACGGTCTCAATCTTGCCCGGAAAACCATAAAAGGCGCTGTTCACAATGCGTAACAGCCGCGCGGTTAAGCCCACATCCTTGCTGATCACGTTCGCAACGTCGGTGGCTGAACTCAGCGGGTGGTTCACAACTTGAATGATTTCCTGGTAGATGGAAGGCAAGGAACCAAGGGTGCCAACCCTCTTTACCATGTCCTCGGCAGTGCGCACATGCGTTTCACCCGTTTCTGTACCGCCGGGTTCCTGCACGCCGTGCCGCTCCTCGGCGACCTCGCCCGGTTCTTCGGAAGCAAACCGGATTACCGATTGTTGCACCAGACATTCGAGAAACGGGTGAGACAAGCGGTCTTTATTGAGCCGGTAGACAGCGACCGCCCGTTCCTTTGCTCTCGCCAATGCTTCTTCCGAAATCAACGGCGCGGCATCGCTGGTCTGCTCACTCTCGGGGCCATCAACATGCAAGGAAGCAACACCCCACAGTTGCAGCGCGCTGATATGCCTTTCGGTAAGTGCTGTGCCGGCAGCAATAAGAAGCTGACCTCGAGGGTTGTTTACATCCTCCGCCAAAACCATCCCGGCCTTCACGTCTCTACGGCTGATACGGGGCATACTTTAGACCTGTCTTTTTTTACATAACTTTTTCCGAGAAACTGCTCTAGTATGCGCACCTCCAAAGACACGGCCTCACAAACCGCCAGTGACGCAAACTAGGCTCCCCCTGATTTTGGAGAAGCCCCCCGCTCCCCCAGTCCTAACTCCGCACGCGAACACCAGCCCATTGCGGTCACGGACCGGATTCCTTGCACAGACCTCAGATTCCGTGCTTCGTGCGCCGCTATTGTACCTTTATCAAGAATTATTCGCAATAATTCTCAAAGCAAATCTACTTCACGTCTACTCCAAGCCCTAAAATGGCCGCGATTGCCCAGATAAGCAGTTATGGTTTCCATCCCATACGCGCACGTCCCCATCCACCGGCGCCGGAAAAGGCTTTTTTCTCCTTTGACTACCCTTCCAGGTTGCCTGAAAAGCCTACCATTTGACCCCAATTTCCGGCTAGTCACGGCGAAACACCGTTTTCAGCTGTCCACTGAATTTGCGTATCCGGCGAAGCGACAATTTGACAATGCCATGCCTCTGCGAGTAGCCTACGGGCTCTAATGTCGGGGTGTAGCGCAGCCCGGTTAGCGCGCCTCGTTCGGGACGAGGAGGTCGGAGGTTCAAATCCTCTCACCCCGACCATGACAGATTACATCGGCAGCCGACATATGGCGTTGGCTGCCGGTTTCTTTTTGTCGGAAGCCATATGTCTGCAAGAGGCTACACCTCCCGCTGTACGGAGAACCCACTAAGAATCGAGGAAAACCATGCTCCGTAGGTTCGACAAAGCATTACCGATAGAGGAACGCGGGCAACGGTTGTTGACTGTTCGTTTGTCGCTCGATTAACCTCAATGCGGACGCCCTGGCGGCGTCAAGGATAAATGGGGAAGGGGAAATGCGGATACTGTGGACGGATTACTTGCGGTATCGTGCGAAGCTCCGGGGTTTCGAGCTTGCTCGAATCGAGGAGGTTGTGCGATACTCTATGGAGCGGTATGTGGATAACGCAACAGGCCGCCTGGTCGCGATAGGCAAGGATGCGCAAAGGTGGGTGATGGTGCCTTATGAAATGGAAGAGGACATAATTCGTCCGGTCACGGTACATACGACGACACGGAAACAGATAAAAGCACGAATCTCGTCGGGAAGGTTCACTCATGAATAAGCCTCGGATGGTCTATTTCGAGCAAGAGGACGTTTTGCATCTCGTGGTCTCTAATGAACCCGAGGCCAGCAGCGTCGAACTCAGCCCAAATATCACGGCGGAGTTAAATGCGGAGGGGGCGTTAATCGGCATTGAGATTCTCGGGGCGAGCACCTTCATACGCGATTCCATCCTGGAAACCGTCCAGGGCAAATTGCTCGATTTGTCCAAAGTCAAATCGGCGTAAGCCTTACCGGTAACGGAGGACGAGGGGTTTTACCCATCCTTGACATCACCCCGGACAAACACGTCCCCCCTTTTTCTCAGAACCACCAACTTGCATGTTGGTCCCACACTGGTGCGTTCCCCATCGCAATCTGAGGGAGAAAGGCGTAGTTTGGAAACATGCCAGGCACCGCACCACCATGGTCCAAAGACCCAGCCGTGGCGCACACCCTTTGAAGAATGAAACACGGAATCAGTGAGAATCGAGGAAAACCATGCTCCGTGGTCTCGGCGACCTCCGGGGTTGAATATTTTGAATACCTCTTCTTACGGCGTCTTCCCTGGTGGAACCGTTACTTCTTCTCCCCCTTTCCTCGTCGAACGAAAAACACATGTTCGTTGGTGTCGCGTCCTTCGTAGATGATGCTGTAGAGAACCATCAGTTCAGGCGGGCCATCGCTTTTTTGGACGATGCAGTTGTGGCTGTACCCGTCGGGACCGCGCCTATCGCCGCTGACGATGGTCCCGTCGCTCCAGTCTTCGCCGTTTTCGGAGGTGTATAGGACAAAGCGATGAGCACCGGGCCCCTGGTGGCCCGAACGGCCATGCAAGTAATAGCGTCCGCCGACATAGGCCAGTTCGGGATCCCGGATCGCCTTGTCGACCACCGCAGCCTTCTGTTCACTCCAGGTCGCGCCGCCGTCTGCACTGATGCAGTAATGGAAATGGCGTTCGTCTTTTTGGGTGTATGCGCCGGCCAGCAGACGCCCTTCCGCTCCAAGGCACATGGCGCCGTACCATTTTTCATCATCGAGGGGCAAAGTGCTTCTCTTTTTCCAGGTCCGCCCGTCGTCCGTGCTGGCATACAGGATGTGGGGACCGGCGTTACTATCGAAAAGCACGTAGTTTGTATCGCCGGACACGGCTACCGCGCACGGATAGCCGACCACGCCTCCACCAAAAGGCTCATATTCCGTCCAACTCGCGCCATGATCGTAGCTTTTAAGCAAGCCGTTTCCGGTTCTTTTCCCGTCCGTGAAGTGCGTGACGAAAAGCACGGCCGTCCCTTTACCTGTTACCAAGCCTTCCTCAACCCAGGCATACTCCTGTGTGCCGTCTTGATAGACCTCGTAGGAGTACGGCAACTTGTTGTACTTGTCCCAGGTCTTTCCGCCATCCTCACTCAAAGCATACTCGGTCCACCCGTCAAGATTGTGGTCGCTGGTATTCGCGTAAAACGCAGCAATAACCCCATTTGCGTACTGCAGGCAGACGGGGCCGCCATGGGAACATCTTCCTGGATGGTCGTTTTGCATATCGGCCACAAGCGTGCCGAACACGGCATCGCCGACCCGCGTAGAAGGATCATAGTCATAAATCACAACATCATCGATATCCTTTCCATCTTGTGCGTGCGCGCCCCCAGTCAAAAAAACCAGAACATCAGGGTCGTCGACCAATGCGTGGCCTCGTGCGGTTGCTCGCGGAGTGTCTTCTCAATCACCTCGGCGACCTTGTCGTCGAGGATCGTCCGTGGTCGGTCGCTGACAGCCTTGATTACATCACGAACATCATAAGGTTCGCG
>JAWODE010000555.1:0-10264 GCA_046483455.1 Candidatus Hydrogenedentota bacterium
ACGAGACGGTGCAACAAATTTGGGACAACCGGGGTATCCGGCTCGATATCGAGAACCTCCCGGATCCTGATCCCGTTACGAACGAGCTGATTCGAAACGGCCGCACCATCGCTTGTTTCCAGATCGAATCGCCCGCCATGCGCACCCTGCTGCGCAATACCCAGGCCGGCACTACTGACATGCTTATCAAAACGCTCTCGCTGGTGCGGCCTGGGCCTTCCGGCAGCGGCATGAAAAAGCGCTTTATCGCACGACACCTCGGCAAAGAACCCACCGAGTACCTGTATCCTTCCCTCGAACGCGTACTCGGCGACACCTACGGCGTAATGCTTTACCAGGAAGACATTCTCAAGGTGGCCAATGTTATCGCGGGGATGGACCTGGCCGAAGGCGACATGCTCCGCCGCGCCATGACCAAGGACCGTTCGTCCCGCGAAATGGCCAAACTTATGAAGACCTTTATCGAAAAAGCCGTCGCGAACGGGGTCGAGGAGAGCGTAGCCGGGAAAATCTGGGAACGCATCGCCAATTTTGCCGCGTATTCGTATTGCAAGGCCCATGCATCGACGTACGGCGAGATTTCGTACCAGTGTGCTTATTTGAAGGCCCATTTCCCGACCGAGTTCATGGCCTGCGTGCTTTCGAATCGGGGCGGCTTTTATCATCCCGCTGTGTATGTCGAGGAGGCGCGGCGCCTGGGTATCGAGGTGCGCCCGCCTGATATCAACAAGAGTCGTTTCGAGTATGCTGCTGAAGGCGACGCTATCCGCGTCGGGTTTGTCGAGGTGCGTCAACTTGCTCAGAGCACCATCGACGCGATTGTCGCCGAACGTGCGAAGCGCCCGTTTGAGAGCCTTGCCGATGCTTGGGCCCGCACCGGCATGTCGAATCCCGAAGCCGATGCGCTGATTCGAGCGGGCGCGTTCGATGTGTTTAACCGGACGCGCCCCGCCTTGTTCTGGGAGCTACATCTCCTAGCGCAGGGCAGACACGAGATGGAGGCCGCGGACACAAACCGTCTGTTTCGCGAACATGGGGGAGAGTACCGCCCTGTCCCCCGATTGCCCGATATCTCGCGCAAGAAGCGTACGGACCAGGAATGGGAAGCCCTGGGCCTTGTCGTATCCACTCATCCTCTCGAGTATTACGCGTCGCTGTTTCAAGACCGCGCTCTTGTGAGCAGTATAGACCTGCCGTGCTACGTGGACCGTGGCGTGATGCTGGTCGGGTGGCTCATTGCCGAGCGCCGGGTGGGAGTGAAGGGACGCGGCTGCATGAAATTCTGCTCCTTCGAGGATTCCTACGGCGTGTTCGAGGCCGTCCTGTTTTCCGAGACCTACCAGCGTTACGGGCGTCTGTTGGATTCCCATGGCCCCTATTTTGTCACGGGCAAGGTCCAGAACGACGATAATTACTGCTCGCTTCTCGTCGAGGAACTCGAACGCGTAGATGCCCTTCCCACGTCGCCCGGCGCTTCCGACATCACGCCACCCAAGCACTGGATTTTTCCCGAGGCGCAAGAGGGGTAATTCAAACGCCTCCGCTACCATTTCGTATGCATAGTTTCAAAGGAGCAATATCCTCGCGAAACTGTGTTGCCGGAAGACAAAAAACGGCCGCAAGCCCTGGGGCGTCACTTGCGGCCGTATGGAGGAGTGTGCGTTGCTTATTTCTTCCGGCGCCATTTCCAGGCGGGATCCCGCATTTCTTCGGGGTGCGTCATGGTGCGGAAAAGAGCGCGTTGTGAGTTCGGCACCTGCGGAATGGTATCGAGCTTATCGTGGCGTGCACGTTGCTCGGGACTCAGCTCAGGCAGTTCTTTTTCGACGACGTTGCAGGTCATGAAGACCAGAAGTTCAGTATTGACCTTCTCGACGTCGTTTTGGCTGAAGAAGAACCGGGCAATGGGGATATCTCCCAATACCGGGAGTTTGCTGACGTCAAGTCGGTCCGAGACATTCCGCAAGCCACCGATAAAGATGGTGCGCCCGTTACCCGTCAGCAAGGTCGTGGAGGCTTCGCGCTTGTCTTCGATGGGTACGCCCGTCTCCGTGAGCCCGCTGATGGAACTCTGTTTTGTGAGAACGTCGACGATAATGTCGTTGTCGTGGGTGACCCTGGGCGTTACCTCGAGTTCAACGCCAATGGGCTTAAACTCAGTCGTTGCGACAGGAGGCCCTTGGGTGGTTTGGGTCAATTCCTGATACGGGAATTCTTGCACGATGCTGATTTCCGCGGGCATGTTTTCCACGGTAACGACCACTGGATTGGCCAAAATTTCAGCATTTCGGCTTTGGACTTCCGCGGCGATATCAGCCCGGAAATCCCAGTCGCTGCTCAGCGTTGCAACAGACAGTACACCGGCGTCGAGGGCGTCCGTCCCGATGTTGCCCATTGTGCCATCCAGGGCGAGTTCCTGCAGATTCCCGATGATTTCACCGCGTCGATTGCGGCTCGGGATACGCTGCAGAAGCCAGTCGACACCGGTTTGCGACGCATCACGCATGACCGCGTCCACAATCATGGCATCGATGGCAACCTGCTTGACCGGGACATCGAGTTCCTTGACCAATTCCTCGATCTGGTTCACAACGACAGGGGTGTCGGTAACAACGATATGGCGGCCGCGGGCATCCTGCTCGACCATGCCAATTTCTTTGGTGAGCATGCCTTCAATGACGGGGCGGATGCCCTGGGGTTCGGCGTAGTTGAGTTTGATGGCGCGCGTAACCGTCGGGATCACAGGCTCGGCGATATCCAATTGACGGGTGATTTGCTCGAGTTCCTCGACCCGTTCGCTTGGGCCGGCCAAGACAATCACGTTCGTGGCAGGGTTCGCGGCGACAGAGATCGCCTGAGCATCGGGATACCCGATCACGATAGCATCGAGAGTCCCTTTGACTTCATCTACGTCGGCTTTTTCAAGAACGACGAGTTTGGTCGTGCGCTTGGCCGCGATGGCTTCTTCGATGGGAACAATGCGGTAAATGGAACCTTCTTTGACAATGCCTAAGGCATTCATGCCCAAAACGACTTCCATCGCTTCCATAAGCGGGATGTTTTTTAGACTGGCAGTGACGGTGCCCGTGATGTCGGTGCCTGCGATAACATTAATCTCCGCTTGCTGCGCCAGGAGTGCGACGACGTTCGCGAGGTCCATTTCACGGAACTCGATCGTGACCGGCTTTTTTAGCGGGTCGCCCTTATAGTCAGGCGCAGGAATGACATTTTTGCTGCTCGCCGGTGTCAGCTTGGCGCCTTCGTCGGGAACGGGAAGCGGCTTTGCTTCGCGCTTGACCGGTTTCATTTCCGGTTTCGCTTCGCGCGGTGGAGGCGGAGCCGGGGCCTCCTCGGGTTCCGGCGACGCAGGCTGTTCCGCGCTCTCTGCTTCTTCGGTCGGCGCGTTTTTTTCAGAGGCCTTCACGTCTTCGCTTTCTTCGTCCTTTTCTGTAGCAGCCATGCGAAGGAGGGGCATGCCTTCCAGTTGGATCGGAACCGCTTCTACGCGTGCCATCGGCGCCTCTGCGCGGATTATTGGCGCCGAAGTCGATTGATAAGGCGCGTCAGTGGTAGATTTTTCAGTATTTTCTTGGTGAACGGGGTTCACGAGCTTGGTAAGGGTGATTGCTTCGATTTTGGATGCGTTATCGGCGCTCTGGTCCACCCCGGTCACTTCTTCTACCAGCTCCGTTGCGTCTCTCGCCGGTTCTGTAGCGGGAATTTCATCTATGACCGCCGCAACAAGTCTGTCGGCTGGCCGAACAAGCGCATCGCCATTCCGTGGAATGCCAGCGGCGCACTCCTTCTGAGGTGCTTTCTTGAAAGCTGCACCGCTTTCAAAGGATTGCACTTGGTTCAGGGCTGTGTGGTCGTCTTCAGCAGCGAGGATTGTCGTCCCCGCTAAGACGGTTAACGCCGCAACAGCACCCACCGCGGCCAACATAGAGATTGAAGTTTTTGCAGACATCACCTTACCGCTCCTTCAGCTCCAGGGTGATTTCCGAGTCTTTGTATTTCAGAATCACGCTGTTCTGCGTAATGCGTTCCACGGAAACCCCGTTTTCGAGGATGCCCGAATGGGAACGCGCGGTGCGAAACATTTCCCCAGGGAAGGTATATCCTTTGGGGATTACCTCATTATTGATAATCGCAATCGGGTCAGTCGGATGCCACATGATGCCGGCGAGGCGCAAATTGCGGCGAATGGCAGCGATGGCAACCTCCTCGCTCTCGCTAACGGCGCCCTGGTCATCCGTAGCCGATAGAGGCGCTTGGGCAACGTAGGGCCCAACCAGGGGGGCCATGGGATTACGCATCTGTTCTTCTTTGCGGGCGTCCTCGTAATCGAACTCGACTTCCTTAATGCTGGCAGTCAATTGCTTGATGTCAATCGCTTCCTCTTCGGGGATGGGGCCCGCCGCGGCAGGGCCCGCGGATGCGCCCTCGCCTGTGGAAGCGCCCGAGTCGGTGGAAGGGGAAGCGCCACTTTGACGAGCTTCGATTGTGGCCTCGAGGCGTTCCCTGCGCTCTCGTTCCTCGGGTGATTCCGTGAAGAAGTTTTTGTACAGGACAAACCCCAAGCCCAAGGCCAGGATTACAAGAAAGACTGTTTTTGTTACGTTCTTGTTCACGCCGCGCTCCCCGTACCGCTTTCGACGAAGGTATAGGTGCTAAGGGTGAATTCAGCCTCAGACACGCCTTCTTCCTGGCGGCCTATTTCAAGGTCGGAGACCTTAAGATAGCGCTTGAACCGTTCCAACCGATTAATGAATTCAGCGATGTTGTGAAAGGAGCCACGCACCACAATGCGATAGGGAACAGTCAACTTCGTCCCTTCGCGGTGAGGCGCTTGAGCCCGCATTTGAACATCGAGACCGCCCACATCACCCGCGATGTCCTCGAACTGCGTAAGGAGGGTTGCGATCTCGCGTTGCGAAGGAAGCCGCTCCTCGAACTCGCTGACCACCTCGGTGATTTTAGCGGTTTCTTCGCGGAGTTCATCAATATTGGCGGCAAGTTGCTGGGCCGTCTGCAATTCCTGCCGCGCCTGCTTCAACTCTTTCGCTGTCTTATCCAGACGACCAAGCTCGGGCTGGTAGATAAGGAAATAGAAGACAGCGCCCAGGATAAGCGTCAATCCAAGCACGACGCCCACAAACATCCAATCCTTCGGAGTCACGGTTCCTTTGAGAAAATCAATCATGTTGATTCGCCTCCCTTCCGGATGACGAACTCGAAGGTGAATTCGCGAACCCGATAGCCTTCATAGACCGTATCCTCGACACGGGGCGGCTCGAACTGGAACAGGGAAGAAAATTCCTCGTCATTTTCGGCCGCGCGTGCGAACGACCCGGTATCCAGGCGCCCGTCCGGTGTTTCGATAACATAGCCTTTGACACGCAGGATGGGGATATTTATGGTGACACTACGCATGCGTGGCTGCTTGGTCTTGGGATCGACGACAACTTTGCCGTCCGAGTCCACCATGGGTTCAGATTTTTCCCCTTTCTTGGTAGCCACCGTGATTTCGGTGTACCACAAGTTGTCGGGGGCGAGGCGGCTCAGGTTGTAAAGTTGACGCGACCAGATGATGCGGTCGCTCGAAATTTCCTCGATGGCCTTAATCTTATCGGCCACTCGCGCTTTCTCTTTCAAAAGCTGATCGTATTCATCGACGACGTCCTGAAGATCAGCCAATTCTTGCGTAACACCGGCCAAATCATTGCGAACAACCATGAGTTGGGCTCTGGCGGCAACAAACACAAACCCCATGGCAACAATGGCGGCCACCAACACCAGGATGCTCAGGATGTGAGGAACAGGGGTCCGTTTTACGGGCCGCATGTGTTTTGGGAGTAGGTTTATCGTAATCATAGTTCTGCGGCTCCCCGTGCAGCCAGGCCTACCGCAACCATATATTGGGTGGGCTGCTGGCGCATGTCGGCAACAGCTGCGTCATTGCGCAGGATAAGCGCGCTCGCGGTCGGGTCGGCGATCTCCACGCTATCGAGACCCAATTCCTCGCCAAGGGCGGCTGCTAGGCCCGGTAACTGAGCGACTCCGCCGCTCAGAATCAGCCGTTCCACCGGCTTTTCGTAAAGTTGCTGTTCGTAATAATCGAACGAGCGGCGAATCTCGGTCACAAGACGGGACAAGGGCCCGCTGAGGATTTCACGAAGGTCCTTTTCCGCGGGAGCGCCTGGTCCGCCCATTTGTCCCCGCGAAGAACCGGGCGAACCCGGACCGCTGTTCAGGCCACCGAGTTCATCATCGAGTGGGTCAAGTGGGGAACCACCGCCCGATTTTTCCTCGGCGGGCCCCTCCGATTCGGGTTGGGCTGGAGCGGAAGAGGGTGCTACGAGGCTTGCGGTGGCCAGGATTTTCTCTGCTTCCGGATATTCGCAACGCCGGTTCTTGGCAATCGCCTGAATCAGCTCGCGCCCTCCCCACGTGATATCGCGGATGAAATTGGACAACCCATCCTTGATAAAGTGGATGCTCGTTGTGGTAGCACCGAGATTGAGCAACGCAACCGATTCGCCTGTACGCAGAAAATCGCAGCATTCCGCTGCGTCAGCGAGTGCCAACGAATCCACGCCCAGCACGCTATACTGAATCTCGGCGGCTTCGGCAATCTGAATTCGCGACTCGATGACTTCGTGCTTGGCGGCCACCAGAATGACGCGTAAGGTCGTCTCTTGATTGTCCGATATTTTCTCGAGAAGGGACCAATCAAGATAAACTTCGGAAAGTTCATAGGGGATGTTTTGCCCGGCTTCGTTTTCGATAGCTTCAGCAAGCTGGTTCTCGGGCATGTCGGCCAAATGGGGGTACCGAATGACCACGTTCTGCCCCGGCAGGGAACCCACCAGCAGACTCTGCTGGAGATTCATACGCAGGAGTGCATCGCGAACGGCGGCCGCTTGGGCTGCGATAGGATCGATGTTGACTTGGTTGCGGTCGACTACGCCATATCCGACTTGGTCGACACGGAGGCGCCCTCCCGATTTTGTCATTTGAACTGCTTTGACAGAATGGGAGCCAATGTCAACGCCGATAGTTTTACTCGGCTTGGAAAACAGCATTGGCTTTCTTACCCCACCTTCCAGACCTTCATGCACTCAATGCCGCGGTGAGCTCCCCATGACCTAGACACGTGATGTGCTGAGTGCAGTTTAGCCTGCATTCCGCTTCTTCCTACGTTCAAGACTACCAAAAATGTGAGAACTTGTCAACCGAAATCTTTATCGGTCTCTATTGTGGCTTTGGCCGTTCCTCACGACTCAAACCTCAAAATCTTGGGTTGACGAAAAAGCAAAGAGCGTGCCGATCTGGGAATTTCGGGGGAGAAATCCCTAAAAAAGGCGGCATTCTAGTGGAAAACTGTTGACTAAGACATAAAGACTAGCGTCGAATTACCGTCGAAGCGGATAAATTCCGACATTATGGCAGGCTTTAGGCGGAGAACGGCTTCAAATTGGGGTATTGGGCACTTTGGGGTGAGCCTTCGCCGGGAAATAAAGGGCCAAAAGAGAAAAAGCGGGACTCAAGATTGAAGAATCCCGCTTTTTACGCTTCCCCGCACTGTGCCGTAGATGGGGCAAAAAATTGAACCTAACCCACTAAGTGGGTGCCCTCACGGCAGCCTCCCGGCTTCCCCGACGAGGGGGCATGTCGTCAGCTACTCAGATATTGGGCTCCCGATTCAATTTCTAAGGTACAATTTTTGCCCTATCCCTCGAACACGGCAGGGAAAAACAACAGTCACTTTAGCAAATTTCTTCGGTGTTCGCCACCTACTTGTACACCCGGAAATGAACTGAAGTGTTGCCTTTCCTAATCAAATCTATTATACCTTAAGACCGTTAAGAGTAGTAATTTTTTTGCTGGAAATGATGTTGCTGTTGCTTTGATGTATGTAAGTTATTGTCCTTGAAATACTTATGATTCTTGCGCGGCGTAATGGAGTTGAACGGTGAAATATCGAAATCTGGGGAGCAGTGATTTAGAGGTTCCAGTAGTTTCTTTTGGTGCATGGGCGATTGGCGGCCTTTGGTGGGGTGGAACGGACGACAATGCGGCGATTCGTGCAATTCGGCGCGCGCTGGACCTTGGCGTCCGATGTATAGATACCGCAGCGGTTTATGGTGCTGGTCACAGCGAGCGCGTGGTGGGAAGGGCTATTGCGAAGAGCCGTGACCAAGTGATTCTTGCTACAAAATGCGGCTCGCGCTGGGGGCTTTCGGGGGAGTCCGGCACAATCAACCCCGCTACAGGCAAAGGAGAGTTGGGTGCAATCACGCATATTTTGAAGGCGGAGTCCATCAAGGAAGAGTGCGAGGCCAGCCTGAAGCGCCTTGAAACCGATTACATTGACTTGTATCAATGCCATTGGCCGGATGAAACGGATACTCCCATCGAGGAAACGATGGGGGCTTTGCTCGACCTGCAAAAGGCGGGCAAAATCCGCTATTTCGGGGTGAGCAATTTCTCGACCGAGTTGATGGAGGAGTGCTTGCGTTATGCCCCTATCGTGAGCGACCAGCCGCCCTATAATGCATTACGCCGGGATATCGAGCGGGATATTATTCCTTTTTGCCGGGAACACGATATCGGCATTCTTGCTTACAGTCCCCTGGCGCAGGGGTTGTTGACGGGCAAGGTCACGCTCGACCGGCAGTTCCCGCCGACAGACGTCCGCAGCAGTAACCGGTGGTTTTCACGGAAAATCGTTCCTGTGCCATGTCAGGTACTCGCATCCTCCCACACCGCAAACGCAATCCTCCATGGGAATGATCGTGCAGTCGCCCTCCTCGTAGGACTCGCCTCTGGCCCGCTCTTCAAACCCCTCCGGCTTGACCGGGAGTTCGAACTCGTACTTGCTGGAAGAAAGGGGGCTTTCCGCGCTTATTTGGACGCCGATTTTCGGCGCTTGGAAAGCCTCGCACTGCTCCTTGGTTTCAACTTTTTCAAAATCAAAGTCCAGGTCATTGATGGTGAAGGTGGTCTGCTCGTAAGGGCCCACCTCCCGGGGCTGGTTGTCTTCCACGGAAAGATCAGGGCTCGCGAGCACACTATAAGGGTCACTAACCAGGCGCACATCCTCAACCAGCAACCCCCGTATCACCGGCTCATCAGTGTTTTCAATCTTTACCTCGAAGTTGTTGTCCGTGGAAGGCGTATCAAAATAATCAGCGCCAAACGCCTCCCCCGCGACCAACAAAAACAAAACCCCCAAAACCGCCAAAAACCCGTGAAATAACCTCTGTCCCATTGCGCGCTCCTTGAGAATTAAGTTCCGATTACCCCATGTAATCCATGTTTTCTCGATTTTTTATTTATAGCAAAGCCTCATTAAAATATCACTCCGGTGAAAAACAGCTAACTATTTTCCCCTTCTTCAAGCTCCTTGGATAAATTTGAAATGGCTTCTTCGATATTAATCAATGAAATAATTAAGATGTATAAAATTCTGTACAAATAAAGACATACCATAATTATAATTAAATTTGTAATCGTACAGAACATAGGCCAATAAAAATGTCCTAAATATGTGAGATATATCTCTATTATTGTGAATATAACAACAAATGAACCGAAAAATATCAAAAGGAAGGTACTCCGTTTATAGCCAAGTCTAAGATTTTTTAATATCTTTAGCTGCTTTTCTTTATCCATCTTCATACTCCATTGAAATTTTACATTAAAGAGTATCTACTTTTATTTACTAATCATCCACACATTCATCGGGTTTTTTGTCTTCATCATCAGGTAATCGAGGAGTAATATAATCAATATCTGGATGAACTTCTTCCATAATTTCTCCAGCCGGTCCTTCTTTTTTCTTTTTTTCCAAATTTCTTTTTAATTCATCCGCTTCTAATTGATTCATTCTAATGCTTAAGTATACATCCATTGTAAAGGCAGCCGCTCCTAGACCAAAAACTATAGCTCCAAAACCTAAACCGAAAGGACCAGTTATAATAGTACTAAGCATAATCAATCCACCAGCCCCCATCAAAACTGTGCCAAAAGTCCCCAAAGCAGAAAACGTTCCATACGGATCAACTGCGTTTATAGGGTTGTTGCCCACGTAGGCATAAGCATTTATATAGGTCATCGGCACGGTTTTGATTCCATTCCACCTGTCCTTCTGCACAAACCTCCTCTGCTCAGAGCTGAAGTACCTCGATCTGTAGAACATCAGTCCTGTCTCGGAATCCATCTCCCGGCCGGTGTAGCCGTAGGGGTTATGTTCTTCTAT
>JAWODE010000008.1:0-4703 GCA_046483455.1 Candidatus Hydrogenedentota bacterium
GGGCCCCATCGCACGGATTTCACTTCGAGGGATTCGGGGCGCGTTTCGAGGGTAGCCTGATACTCTTCGACGAGGCTTCGGCCCTGGCTCCCCTCCATGCCCTTTGCCAAATGCACCTGAATGGGAGGATAGTCTGTTTCGGGTATTTCCACGCGGATACGGTGTTCGGAATTTGTGCCCTCTGAGACAACCTCAAAAGGCACCGTCGCACCGTTGTCGCTCCTCGCAATAGAGAAACTTTCAGTAAGGGCCTTAGCAGAAACCGGCTTGCTGAACTGAATAACGATTTCTCGTTCGGGTCCCTCGAATTGGCCCCATTGCACGGACTCCACAGCAAAAAAAGGCGCTTGCGGGTGTACAAACAGGTAATCTTTGGCCAATTCGACCGCCCCTGTTGCGTCGGTAAGGCCTTTCAATATCTTCACGCGTATGGGGTCTTCGAGGCCCTCGCGAAACACAAGCCGCACAACGCCTTCCTCGCCGGGCTCGATTTCATATTCAATGGACTCTCCCTCGAGATTCTCGACAACAAGGTGTTCATCCAAGGCATCGGTGTCCACTGCAGCTGGAAACAGGAGACCCAACACCACCCGGCCCGGTTTTTCTTCAATCTCCCACATACGCCTTGGCCGGAAAACAAACGAGGCAAACTGGTGTTGGCGCGCCGCCTCGGCCACCTTCGCACCGCTTTCTGATACCAAATCTGGACTCAATACAACTGTGTAGATGATGTCCTCAGGGAAAGGTTCTTTCGCCTGGAACGCCGCGAAATTCTGGTCGACGCGGAAATCGCCCTGGACCGGCGGGTCGATAGTGAAAGGCTCAGCGGAATCCGCACCGGCAGCCACTTCTACCGGGGCATTGAAGAAGAACACAATCCGGTCACGCAACGGTTCTCCCGCAAGGGGAAGTACGCCCACAATTTCAAGTCCTTCCTCATCGGCCTCTTCCTGGGACGATTCCGGAGCCGAAGTTGGAGATTGGGCTTCGGCGGACTCGCCCGGACCGCTGGCGATTGGCTCGCCACAGCCCACGGCCAGTATCACGGCTGCGCAAAGAAAAGCGAGCGTTAAGAAACAGAAAAGGTAACGGCTATTGGTGAGGTGCCACATGGCGAGCGTCTCCCGCAAGTTGTCAAACAGTTTTGGCCCCGAAGCATCAGACACGATCTATGCGCCCCGGGCATGTATTTCGTCTATTGTATTATGGACACGGCCACTTGAAAAGTTCCCCGGCGGGTCCGATTCGCCGCATACTGCGCATCGAAAAAACACAGGGCGAAGAGCCGGGATAGGAATCAGACATTTCTATTGGCGCGGTAGCTTGCGCCAGGATTTTCGTGCTGCTGCCCTATTTCTACTGGAAAACTCCGTGCCGATCCCACTATTCAGGGTTAGATTCCCGGTAAATGGCTTCAATCTCTTCCGGAGCAAGACAAGCCCGGTAAATACGGATATCGTCCATCAAGCCCCGAACAAAATAGACATCATCACTGAGCCCGTAACGGCCGACCAGTACGGCCTCCGCACTCGGCCTTGGCCGTCCCGCCACTCGTTTTCGACCGACCAATTCACCGTCGATATAGACGTGCATCTCTCCGTTCCCATAGGTCGCGGCAAGATGTTGCCATTCCCCTGCCTTCGGGTGTCCCGCATCAAGCGTTCCAACACCCGCAATGTAAAAGCGAACCTGTTCGCGGAAGATTTGAAGAAAATAGCCCGACTGCTGCCAAGTGCCTTTACAAATGAGAACCGGCATCCCTTTCAAGTCGCGCAACTTCACCCACATCGAGATGGTGAGTTGTTCCTCCGGGTTCCATTCGGGTTGCGGGGCAAGTTCCGCCCATCCACTCCCGCCAAGCGCAAGAGCGTTTTCGGCCACCTCGGCCATGCCGGCAAGAAACGCCTCGTCATCAAAGCTGAGGTCGAGCATAGGTTTCAACGGCGTTTCGGCTGGAACAACACCAATCCGCCGCGAGGCGGGCCCCACTTTACCATCGGGAGCCACAGCAGCAATTTCGTACGTGAAAATCTCTCCCGCGGCCGCGGCATCGGCGTATTGCAGGTAATGACCGTACTCGGCTGCTATATCCTTGCTTTTAACCACATTATCGTCTTGATCGTACTTGGTGACACGATAAAGGGTTGCTTGAGGTGCGGACGCTTCCCAACCCAATACCACGCGGCTGTTGCGGGTCAACGCCGTGATCTCTTTGGGTGGTTGGGGAAGGGGCAACTCCGGCACGTCCACTCGCACTACGCGCTCGGCTGTGTGCCCCGTCAGAAGATTGCGCGCCGTCACGCTGTACCGTACCCGTTGTCCAGTAGGAGGAGCGGTGTCTTCGTACCAGGCATCAGGCGTAAGGCCCAAAAGAGCGCCTCTACCCTCCACCGTATAGATTTCCCCCGGTTTTTGGTCCCAGGATAGTTTGACGCTGTAGCTATTGGCGTCGATCTCGGAAGTCACTTTGGGAGCTTTGATCTCGCGTTCAGGCGGCGCAGGAACCTCGGACATGTCCGTCATAAGAGCGTTCGTAGAAGAATACGTGTGCTGGGGGAAGGTAGCAGGAGCGACCAAACGGGTACGAAACCGTGAGGAAACTTCAACGCCCCATTCGAAATTCGGCCACTCGGAAGCTTCCTCCGGAAAAGCGAGAGCAAACGTCTGGTTGCCCATCTGGTAGAGCTCACGCTTCTCCCAACTCGAAGCGCCAAGCTGACGGGCACGGACTTCCACCTTGATTTCCTCGGCCTCAAGGCCCAGCACTATGACCCGGTCCGCCAGCACGAGGATTCGCGGCTCCATCGTGAGCGTCTCCGGCGCTTCTGTAAAACTCATAAGTTCCTCGGACGGCAAATCCAACCGGTTTCGGATATCCGCCCATGCGCGCCCATTCATCGAGGCAAACACGCCCAACTGGCCTTTCGTCGTGGTCCACCGTGAATACGCGTACATGGCCTCGGCAAATTTGGACTCTTCGAGACTGAGTAACGCGGCCTCGATATCTCGATCGGTCAAATTCTTTGCAAACTCGCCATCGGGTCCCAGCACTCCGGCCGCGTGGTCATAAGCAAGAACCGACGCAATGAGGGATAAACCCGCCCGGAGCCGCGTCATTCGGTCCGGCCGGATTGTGCCCCCCGTCAACACCTCTTTCAAAGCATCCCCTACGCCAAGGGTCAGCGTCGGGAGAATTTCCTTCGCCGCCTCAGGTACCGGAACCAAATCCGTGATCTCCTTCAACGCACTGCGCAGTCCGGTGCGGTCCTCGCCGAGAGCGTCACGAACTTCCAGCGCAATTTGCGCTAATTCCGCCCGTTTTTCTTCGTCACCGACGGACCAGCGGAAGGGAACGCCTTCATTCTGCCCTTCGCCCCCGACATATCGGTATCCCAATCCCTGAAGTCTCAGCAAAGCCGGGGCGAGAGTTGCGCCGACCTTCGGCCCAAACAGATCGGCCGCGCGCCGTTCGATGAAAGCTTCCACGGTCAGCTCGGGGTTCCAGGCAAAGCGTGCCATGTAGGTCATGGCTTCTTCCACCGAACGGGTACGCCAATGCGTTCCGATAAGACCCGCGCAGCCTTTGCTTCGTGCATCGCGGCAGGCGCCCGCGGTTTCGTACAGATTCGGCTGGGGCATCCACAGATCGCCGTCAAATTCGTGCCAAATCACCGGCCAGCACTCGCGGTCCGCCGAGACATTGTTGTAGGCACTGCTGATGTTTGGCGTGACCCAAAGATTATCGAGCGCCGAGAGAACGATATCTTTCGGCAAAAGGGTATCCATTCCCGGATATAAATCCGTACACCGTAACCACGAGTCGCCACCCCAGCCGCTGACGACTAACCGGACATCCGGCCGTAGCGCATCGAGCACCTGTTTGGCATGCATCGCGAACAAAACCATGCGCGTCGCCTCGGCACGGCGCCGCGCGTCCGGCACATCCTCGAAAGCACTGTTCCAACGATTGGTATAGGAATCCCATGCAGAGCGCGCCTCCGGGTCTTCTCCAGGATACAACCCTTTCCCTTCCGGCTCCCATAGCCAGAGACAATCGATATGCGGATACTCCGCAAGTATTGAGCGGAGTCGAACTTCGAAACGCTCCCGTACCTCTGAATCGAAGATGTCCCCTTTTACTTCGAAGCCAAGTCCTACCTGGAGACCGCGACCCTTGGCGTAATGGACGGCTTCGCGCAAAACGGCCTTAGCCTCCTCGATGGCAGGACGCCTCTCAGAGACAAATGCAGCGGATGCGCCAAACGTCTCTCGCGCGTAGAACCTACCCGTTCCTGCAAAAAACTCATCGGACGGCATCGGGGCTACTTCCCATCGGCCGCTTGCCATGCTTGCAAGGGGTTCCCCTCCGCTCAACTCACCGTTGAACTCATAAGCGCCAAAAGGCTGATCATCACGGACGTAGAAAGTCACCATATTCATCCGCATACGCACAAGAGCGTCGATATACGCCTTATAATCCTCGAGCTCCCACGTCGCCCGGCCCATAAAATAATCGTAACGGGGTAAAGCACCACGAACGGCAAAGACAGGGGTGATCGACTCATTGAATGGGGGGAGTTCCAGGCTGGGAATATCGCTGAACCTGTTCGGCGCCGTTTCTTGAGACGTATAAAAACCAAACCCGAGCATTTCCAGGAACCCATACACTGCGTTTTGCACGGCTCCGGGTGTTTTGCCGGAAA
>JAWODE010000025.1:0-14405 GCA_046483455.1 Candidatus Hydrogenedentota bacterium
CGTCGGCGTCGTCCGGCACCATGGCAGCAATTGCGAGGCCGGGAGCGTCTTGGGCCCGAACGAAGTCATGAGGCTCGAAGCACTCTTGCCCCGCCCCTGGCAGGGGGGAATAAGTCATGTATAGGAGGTTGGAATGCGCATCGTGGTCCTCGATGGATATACCTTGAATCCAGGCGACAATCCCTGGGACGACGTCGCGGCGCTGGGAGACTTTACCGTCTACGACCGCACACCAAAGGAGAAGATCGTCGAGCGCGCGGAAGACGCCGATATCCTCCTGACCAACAAGACGCCGTTATCCGCGGAAACCATCGAGCGGCTGCCCAACTTGAAGTTTGTCGCCGTCCTTGCGACGGGCTACAACGTGGTCGACGTCGCCGCGGCCCGAAAACGCGGAATCCCTGTAGCCAACGTGCCCGTTTA
Organism: Candidatus Hydrogenedentota bacterium; assembly: GCA_046483455.1. GTDB lineage: Bacteria > Hydrogenedentota > Hydrogenedentia > Hydrogenedentales > SLHB01 > UBA2224. The sequence goes on from JAWODE010000025.1 coordinate 424, forward strand.
TGGCACCAATGCGGTAGCGCAGTTCGTGTTCGCCCTCGTGCTCGAGTTATGCCACCATGTCGCCGATCACAACGCAAGCGTGAAAGCCGGGGACTGGTCGAAAAATGCCGATTTCTGCTACTGGAACACCCCGCTCATCGAACTCGCCGGCAAACGCATGGGCATTGTCGGATTCGGCCGTATCGGCCGACGCGTGGGCGAACTGGCGCATGCTTTCGGAATGGAAGTCCTCGCGCACGATGTCCAGCCTGGTGACGCCCCCGAATATGCTCCATTTTCCTGGCGCAACCTTGACGAAGTGTTTGCGGAAGCGGATATCGTCAGCCTGCATTGTCCTCAAACGGACGAAAACACCGAATTTGTCAACGCGGCCCTGCTGAAACGGATGCGGAAGCACGCTTTCTTCATCAACACCGCCCGGGGCGGATTGGTGAACGAAACGCACCTTGCGGAAGCGTTAAACAAGGGAATCATCGCCGGGGCGGCCGTTGACGTCGTCTCATCTGAACCCATCGCACCAGACAGCCCGCTGCTCGGCGCCTCAAATATCATCATCACGCCCCACATGGCCTGGGCGACTCTCGCTGCCCGCCAACGACTTATGAAAACCACCGGGGAAAATGTCGCCGCATTTATTAACGGCGCGCCTATTAACGTCGTGAATCATGCCTGATAAATGGCGATTTCCCATGTCGCGTGAAAAGGGCCAACCAAGGTGGTGGCGCATACGGCCCCTTTGTGGTAAACTCTATCGTGGAAAGAGTTTAAGTATTTCCTTTGCCCATTGATGGGGAGAATGAATAAACCGGGCAAGCTTTTCGTCATGATTGATGTATGCAACAGCACCCCGTGTGCAAGGGAGAGGTAAATGATGCGAAACCGAGGCATGTCACTCCTGGAATTGTTGGTCATTTTGACCATTCTGGGGCTGTTTGTAGTTATCTTGTTGCCTGCGCTCGCGCACGCCAAGAGCTTCGTTGCTCGCAATGAATGCGCCGCGAACCTCAAGCAATTAGGCGTCGCTACCGCCATGTTCGCCCGCGAGAACGCCCACGGCAACTACCCCACCCTTTATGCCGCCGATACACGGCTTGTTACGGAATCGGGCAAGCCAACCGGTACGGAAGATTTCCTTGTGTTGCCTTGCCTGAATCCGGACGACCTGTATCCGGAATACATCTCGAATACCGCGGCCTTTATCTGCCCGGGGCTGAACGCAAACTCGTCTTTTGACGGCAGTTTCGACGCTGTTGTGGATGAAAACGGCCGCTTAGCCCAAAAACGCGGTCTTGGTCTCGCCGCGCAAAGCTATATGTATCTGGGCTGGAATGTGGACCAGACCGCCGAGAACAGTCCCCACGAATCGATTGGGAGCCTCGGGGCTTCGGCCGACCTTAGCGCGCCGGCCCAATTGGTCCTGGGCGTTGGACCCGTTTTGGATGAAATGAAGCGGACGGAAGACCCGACCCTCGCCGAGCAAGATATCCCGATGCCGGATGGCATGGGCACCCGGGGTACCACCATGATTTATCGTCTGCGCGAAGGCATGGAGCGCTACGGGGTGACCGATATCAACAATACCGCCCCTTCCGCCAAAGCCGAAGCGGCGATTTGGGTCCTCAGCGACCGCGTAACCGTGCCTGAAGACGGATTTCCCGGCGGCGCAAACGTTCTTTTCAAAGACGGTCATGTCGAGTTTGTGGTCTATCCCGAAAAAGCCCCCGTAACCCCCGGCATGGCCCATTTCCTCGATGCAGTGCAATAAACTGCACCCGCATTTTCCCCGCGCCTCCTCCATGTCATTCCTTGGAGGAGGCGTTTTTTCTCCGCAATAGTCCCGCCCCCGCTACCGGATAATGGGGCCTATAGGGCTTATACGACCTATAAGACCTATTCAAACACCGCTTGCCGTCGCTCACTTCTACGTGGTTGCCTCCGGGCTCTCTTGCGCATCGAGTTCTTAATGAGGCATGCTTGTGCAACAGGTTCCGTAGCCATGCAAATCAGGCATTTCCAACCGCAACAAAGGATTGAAATCGATGCGACCCACCGGTTTTCGGGATGTGTTTTTGCTGGGAGTCTGTTCCCTGTTATTCGTCTTTGCCGCCGTGGGGGAAGAGGTTCCCCCCTTGCCGGAGGGCGCCTTTACTATCGTCGCACTTCCGGATACGCAAGCCTATTCCGCCAATGCCCCCGAAATATTCGCCGCCGAGATGCAATGGGTACTGGACAACCTTGAGGCTCAAAACATCGTCTTTGTGTCCCATGTCGGCGATATTGTCGATAAAAACACCGCCCCCGAAGAATGGGCCGTGGCCAGGGAAAGCCTCTCGATGTTACACGGCAAGGTACCCTACGGCCTGAGCGTCGGCAATCATGACATGGTGGGATCGACGGGCGACAGCAGCAATTTCCAGGCGTCGTTCCCGGCATCAAAATTTCAGGACTTCGACTGGTACGGTGGTTCGTACAAGAATAACGCCAACAGTTGGCAGACGTTTTCGGCAGCGGGCATGGATTTCCTCATTTTGCACATCGAGTGCAACGCCCCCGACGATGTGCTGACCTGGGCCGACGACGTCATCGCCGCGCATCCCGAGCGCCGGGTCATTATCACCACCCACATGTACCTCGGCCCGCGCGAAAAACCCGTCGAGAGCACCGACTATTATGATGCGCCCAAGGGTCGCATGAAATGGAAGAAGTGCCACGGCAAGGCTGGAAACACACCTCAGGAAATGTGGGAGAAGTGCTTTTCCCAGCATGAACGCCTCTTTATGATCCTCGCCGGCGATCAGAGCCGCACCCAGTCCTGTTACCAGACGGTCACGGACAAGCACGGCAACACCGTGCATGAACTCATGTCGGATTACCGCGAAGGCTATTTCCGCCTCTACCGCTTCCTGCCTGAACAAGACCGCGTGGACGTGTTCACCTACAGTCCCACGCTCGGCAAGCTCTGCGATGGTACGAAAATCGTCCCTGACCCCGAAGACCACCAGTTCTCGTTTTCCTATGACATGGCGCCCGCTGTGGCTGAAGCGGCCGATCGAGACTGACGCCAACCCGCGGACCAAAGGGTTACGTTGCTGAATACAAACAACCCCCGCCCGGTGGATGCCGGAGCGGGGGCTTGATGGTCGTGGTCTGTTCTCGCGGCTTAGTACATGTCGGGTCCGCCGCCAGGACCGCCGGCCGGGGCTTTCTCGGGCTCGGGGAGTTCGGCCACGAGCACCTCGGTGGTCAGCAGGAGACCGGCCACGCTCGAGGCGTTCTGTAGGGCCGTACGGGCGACCTTTGTCGGGTCGATCACGCCGGCTTTGAGCATGTCTTCAAAAGCACCGGTTTCGGCATTGTAGCCCATGGCGCCTTTCTTGCTCTTTACCTCTTGGACGACCGTAGCGCCTTCGTCGCCGGCGTTGAACGCCAATTGGCGAAGCGGCTCCTCGAGCGCGCGCACTACGATCTTCGCGCCTGTGGCTTCGTCCTGGTTATCGAGATTCACTTTCTCGACCGCATCGATGCAGCGCACGAAGGCCACGCCGCCGCCGGGCACGATGCCTTCTTCAACCGCGGCCCGTGTAGCGTGCAGGGCGTCCTCGACGCGCGCCTTCTTCTCTCTCATCTCGATCTCGGTGGCAGCACCCACGCTGATTACAGCGACGCCACCGGCGAGTTTGGCCAGGCGTTCCTGCAGTTTCTCGCGATCATAATCCGAGGTCGTTTCCTCGATCTGGCGGCGAATCAGGTTGATCCGGCCCATGATGTCTGAGCTCGAGCCGGCGCCTTCGACGATGGTCGTGTTGTCTTTATCGACAACGGCGCGCTTCGCGCGGCCCAGGTCGGCCAGGGTGATACTCTCGAGACTGCGGCCCAGGTCCTCGGTGATGGCCAATCCGCCCGTCAACACGGCGATGTCTTGAAGCATGGCCTTGCGGCGGTCGCCAAAACCGGGCGCCTTGACGGCGCAGGCCTGGAAGGTGCCGCGAATCTTGTTGACCACGAGGGTCGCCAGCGCTTCCCCTTCAATGTCTTCCGCAATAATGAGGAGCGGCTTGCCACTCTTCGCAATCTGCTCGAGCAGGGGCAGCAGGTCTTTCAGCGAGGAAATCTTTTTCTCGTGGATCAAAACGTAGGCATCCTCGAGCACCGTTTCCATCGTTTCGGTATCCGTCACAAAGTAGGGTGACAGATAGCCCTTGTCGAACTGCATGCCTTCCACGATATCGAGGGTGGTTTCGATGCCTTTCGCCTCTTCCACCGTGATGGTCCCGTCATTCCCGACTTTTTCCATCGCCTCGGCAATGATGTTGCCGATTTCAAAGTCGCTGTTGGCGGAAATGGCGGCGACGTTCCTGATGACGTCGGCTTCGCCGCGCACTTTCTTGCTCTGTTTCGCCAAGCGCTCGACGACCACCTCGACGGCCTTCTCGATGCCCCGTTTCAGGGCCATCGGATTGGCGCCCGCGGTCACATTGCGAAGGCCTTCGCGAAAGATCGCTTCGGCAAGGACCGTCGCCGTCGTGGTTCCATCGCCCGCGACGTCCGACGTTTTCGATGCCACTTCTTTCACCATCTGGGCGCCCATGTTTTCGTACTTGTCCTCAAGCTCGATTTCTTTGGCGACCGTCACGCCGTCTTTGGTCACGGTCGGAGCGCCCCATTTCTTATCCAGCACCACGTTGCGGCCCTTGGGTCCAAGGGTGGATTTCACGGCTCTACTCAGTTTGGTTACGCCGGCCAGCACGCCGCGTCGCGCTTCTTCGCCGAACTGAAGTTGCTTTGCAGCCATTGTTGTCAAACCTCCTTTATGTCATCACGCGCTATCATTGGCACCAAGCGACAGGCTTGCTACTCGATGACCGCAAGCACGTCTTCCTCGCGCATGATGATGTGTTCTTCTCCATCAATCTTCACTTCCGTTCCGGCGTATTTGCCCATGAGGATTCGATCCCCTTTCTTGACTTCCATGGGGGTCCGGTTGCCCTCTTCATCAAGGCGACCCGGGCCTACCGCCACAACCTTGCCTTCCTGGGGCTTCTCCTTGGCCGTGTCGGGGATGATGATGCCTCCCCGCACAGTTTCGCTCGGTTCCTCCCGCTTAACGAGCAGCCGATCTGCTAACGGTCGAACTTTCATTGTGTGTACTCCCTTGTTCTGGCCGACGCGAAGCGCACCCCGCCCCGGCATTGCGTGTCCTCTCAACCTGACACCTTAGTCCCTTGTTGTTGGGTTCGAAGGAAAATCACCTTCCACTCATCTTCTGGCCATTTTGACACTAACCATTCATGACGATTTAGCCAGAGATGACGCCCAAACGCAAAAGGTTAGCAAACAGTATGCCACGAAGTCAAGCAAAAATATAAGTTATTGAAAACACAATTTTTAGGACTAGCGAACAAGCCCGGCTTCCACGTCAAAAGGGGCACCGTTTTGCCCAAACGGCAAAGAAAGCGCCATCAAAGGGGGTATAGCTTTGCCAAAATGGCAAAATGTTAGCAGATCAAGCCTGTGAGTGCCAAAACGGCAAGGAGGCGCGAATCGAGCGCATCACCCGGGCGATAACTGCCGGCTTAATTCCCGCGGACGACGTTCAGAAACACCGTGATGGGCGAAGGAGGGGTAGAAGATGAACTCTCGCGTGCCTGCGTCGCCGCGGCAATCGCCAAACAACAGCCGAGAAACAGGCCCACCAGGAACCACGATAGGCGAAACACGTCCGCTTCCTCTCACGATTGGCTGCGGCTGAACCCAAATAAAGCGCGTATGCCGCGCTCCATACTGCTCATTCGGTATGCGTCGCCTTCAATTCTTGAAAAACACCCTAACATAGATTAATGAAAAAACGAGGAAAACATGAAAGTGTCAACAAATATTTCCGGGCTATAGCAGACGGGGCGAAAATCAAGGTGCTTATTCCCCGGGTTAACCCTCGTAAATGTCTGCCACTGCCAGTTGGCGGCCTTCGATGAGAAGCGCCACTGCTCTCATTACAAGTCTCGCGCGTTTACGGATAAAGGCATCGAAATCCGCTCGCAGCTTCTGTTCTTTCTCAATATCCGACAACCCTTCGTATCCCCCATTTGCGAGTTCTTCGATGGGGATCAAATGAGACTGCAATCTTTCACGGACAATGGCTTCCGAACTCCACTCATAGCGGTCTTTGAGATACTGAAGTGGTTCTTTTCGGCCGATTGAAATGTTTGTTTTGTCCTCGATTAGCGCACAATTCAGGGCAAGCAGGCTGTCGATTTCGGCTTCCTTTAGGAGCGCATCGGGGTAAATATGATGATATTGTCGTCTATGGATATTGGCGGCGTCGAGACGTTCGCCCGTGGAAAAATCCAGCGCACCCAGCCGACACGCGACCGCCAGAACACCGCGGCCTCGAATGGTGGTGCGGTTAGGCCACTCCGCCGTACATAGCTCTTCTTCTTCCACCAAGCTGTGCTCAGCAAAAATCGGCACACCGGACGCGCTAAAAGGCAGCCCGTCTCGGTTCTTCTCGCCGCAAATGACAGCTTTTAGTGCGTTGTAATCGGCATAGGCACGGGTGGCTGCCGCGTTTTCATAGCGGTCCGTAAAAAAGGCGTGCCAGAGGTATTTTCGGAGGAGCAATTCATCTTTACCACGTTTATCGCCAGATTCCGGTATGCTGTTATAAAGAGCGCCGATAACGGCGAGAACGGCGTTAGTGGGTAGGCGTTTCTCGTCATAAATTCCCTCACTATTAAGAAAGGCAGCCATTCGGCAGAGGCCGCGCTCCATAATGCTCCAGTTTTCGACAAGCAGACGTTTATCCATATCCCACGCACCCCGCTGATTGGGCAAACGTCCCTGAAGAAGGGCGGAAGTGGTCAATATCATGTCGGAAAGCTGCCCGTATTTGGCGACATTGGGGTGGCGGTCGTTTAAACCTGCCTCAAGATCGTGAAGCGAACGCCCCATGGCGCTTTCCACTTCGGCAACGATAATGTCATAAGTGGAAAGCGGCTTGCTGTTGGTATTCATATTGATAAAGACATTCAACGCAGTAGTCTTATCGGTCTGGGGAGGGAGAGAAAGGTACGGAAGATTGTAATTAGCTACAGTCGAGCGCAGATCCTTGGTGCGATCACTCACCGTCTTCTTGTATTCAAGAAATTCCTCAAGCTTTTGTATATCATCTTTGGGTTTCAGGGGTGCGGTTGCGTCAGTGAGCCACTCGTCGATTTCGCCTTGAATGTCTTCGGGTTGTAGCAACGTAGTAGGGATCATGCCTCTACGAAGGCAGTCGGGCGGGCTATCACACCACAGGGGATAGCGTTGCCCATTCCGTTTGACATAGCGACCGCGGCAATAAACGGTCATGTCTTCGCGGTCAGCATCGCCTTTGTACTGGTCAAAGTCTTCGAGGTAGACGTAATACGTTTCCGACTCGTAATTGTTGTGCAGGACACGCCACAGCGCCGTCAAACGCTGTTGGCCGTCTAAGAGATGTTCGAAGACCCTGCCCGAGGTTTCCGGATTGGCCGTTTCGAGAACACGCGAGATAAACTGTTCGGCGTCCCCAACTTCAAGTACCAGTGTGATGCCGAGCGGTAGGTTGTGGATGACAGTCTCGACAAGACTGCAAATCCGATGGCGGTCCCAAGCTTCAAAACGCTGGAACCGAGGTAAGCGAATATTCCCGCGCTGTATCATGCCGTACCAATCGCTGAGTTTGCGGTTTCTCGCTTCCATGAAGGTTCCCCCCATTCTTGTGTTCACCTGTCTCCACCAAAGGTTGGCGTTCTCCTAGGCAGGCTTTCCAGTCTCTCAATGCTGGACATGTCAACATATTCGACAACACCATTTTTTATAAGTCTTGGTCTGTTTTCGCCGATTTTACGTCTTGAAATATGTGGCTAAACATGTTTCTGCATTAAAGCATATTCAACACAAATTATTCACATTATCTAGCGAGTTCGTAGTTCTCATGGCAAGACAAAGCCACTGAAAAAGCACGGGTGAAGAACATACCGAATCGCCATTCACAGTAGCGGTCGTCAGGGGAGTGCATAAAATATGAGAACGCTCGCCCGGAGGCGTGGAGAACAAAACAGGCGAGCACACAGGTGCCGCAACCAATCCCGCGCGACGCCAGGCTAGGCGGGGCTCAAGGCGTTTTTTGCCCCGGCGGGTTTTCGCGAGGCGCCTGCATGGTATTCAACAAGCGTTCAAAGGCCCAGACGTCGGGGGAGTCGGGGTTGACGGCTTTGGCGTCGGTGACGGCTTGGCGGAGTTCGGTCATGATGCTTTCCGTGGTCGCGCCCGCGAGGCGGCCGCGGTTATCCGCAAGATAGGTCAATTGCTTCAAGTACACTTTGGCGCGTTCGAGGTGGCAGATCGTCTCGAAATACGTATCCGTATACCGTTCGATGGTGCTTTTCTTTCCTTGGTCGTTAAAAAGCTGGAGGGCGAGTCTAAGTTCTCCCTCGGCAAGTACCAGCCAAGGCCCCTCTTGGCCGTTATACTCGGGAACGTTGAGCCAGGACCGCCCGAGATAAAAATGGGCGCCGGAATCTTCGGGATGCGCGAGCAGATGTTGTTTCAGCACATCGATGGCGTCGGCCCAACGGGCCTCGCGCACGAGGAAGTCGGCTTGCGCCATCAGGTCTTGCCGACCTTCTTCCGGCGACGCACCGCAACCTGGCAATACAATACAGATTGTCAGTGCCAATGCTCCTGTACGCAAAGACCGCATCTTTTACTCCCATCGGGGTTGAATACGGAAGAATCCCGTGCGCGCTCCGACCCGGCAAAAGACCGGCACCTCGGCCGGCTTCTCTTCTTTCACCTTGTTGATAGCGCTTTCGAAGTCCGCGATATTGCTCACGGGATACTCGCCGAAGCGAAGAATAATCACGCCCGGCCGCATGCCCGCGAGATGGGCCCAACTGCCTGATTTGACCCGGCGCACAATGACTCCCTGCGTCTCGTCGGGCAAATTGAGCAGGATGCGCACGTCTGTCGTTAATTCGCGCACGGTCAGTCCGAAGGTATCGTCCACAAACTCCTCGGCATCCTTGGCCGAAACGGGGCGCTCAGTGAGAGTGACGCGTATCTCCATGGGCTCGCCGTCCCGCAAGATTTTGACAGGGACCTCGCGGCCGATGTCCGTCTCCCGCACGAGCTTTGTGAATCCGACGATCTCGTTGTTTTTCTTAGCCCGCAACGGGGTGCCGTCGAAGCTAATGATCACGTCGCCCCGCTGGAAACCGGCCGCTTCGGCGGGAGAGCCTTCGACCACGGTAGCGACCACGACGCCGCCCTTCTTGGGCAGCCCCCAGTACTCGGCGAGATCGTCGGTCAACGGCTGGGAAAAGACCCCGAGCCACGCATCGGGTCGATCGGTCAAGAGCTCGTCTTCCGTGGGTGGATTCTTGATGTACTTGATCAAAAGCGAGGCTTGGTAGATGAGGGGATGCCCGCTGCGCACATAGAGCTCGCCCCCTTCTGTAGGCGAAAGGTCGTAGCCGATAACCCCCACAATCCGGCCCTGCGCATCGATGACCGGCGCCCCTACATACCCAAAGGGGATAGCCTCATCAAGGCAATACGTCATGCGCGGTTTTTCGATTATCGCGCTGACCATGCGCATTAAAGCGCCGCGGGCAAAATCGAGCGACTCTCCCATAATGCCGAAGAGCAGGACCTGCTCACCCAACTCCAACTCACTGCCCGTGGCAAAATCCACATACGGGAACCGCTCCTCCTCTTCGGTCTCAATACGCACAAAGCAGACATTAATATCGTCGGGTTTTTTGAGAAGAATCCCGTCATATTCCTCTTCGCCCTCGCCTTCCCCCACAATAACGCGGATATTCGAGGGATCGGATGTATCGGACTGCATGTGGCCGTGGGTCATGACAAGGCCATCCGGCGAAACGATGAGGCCAACCGCGCGGGTCGAGCGTTTCCGGGGTTCGCCGGTGCGTTGCGACTCGACCTCCTTGGTAAACGTGAGCAGACAGATGGCGGGGGTGATGGCCTCCTGCTGCGACTGAATAAACGACGGCGAAAAAGCGCTTTCCGCGGCCACGGTCGCCGCGGTCAACGCGAAGCCCACCATAAGCGCTATGGCAATAACGAGGCTATCTTTCCTCATTCAGAATATCTCCATTTTCAGTGCCGATTTCGGTTTCTTCTTCCTGGACATCCGTATCCCCTTCGTCGGGCTCGAGCTTCAGCAATTCGAAACGCGTCAACGCGCCGCGCTTAACATCGAGAAGCACAAGACGTTTCCCGGCTTCGTTAATCGCCTCGTACCTTTGCTGAAATTCGGCAAGGTTGGCAATCTCCTCGCCGTTCACGCTGAGCACGATATCGCCCTTCTTCAGCCCGGCCTCAGACGCGGGCGTACCCACCTCGACGCCCGCCACCACGATTCCGCGCCTTGAGGGAAGACGGGCGGCCTGCACGATTGCGGGGGTCACGTCGCTGGCCGCAAACCCCCACACCGGAAATTCGACCTCTTCGCCCTTGTAATCGCGCTCTTCCATGGTTTCGATGGTGATATCCTGCGTTTCTTCGTTGCGCTGCACTGTAAATACCGCACGCGAGCCAATGGGCAGATCGGCTATCCGTTTCAGCACACCGGGCAGGTCTTCCTGGAACCGCGCATGAACAGGCTCTCCATTAACGGCGACGATCACGTCGCCGGGGGTAAGATCGGCCTCGGCAGCCGGTCCGAGGGGATCGACATCAGCGACAACGACGCCCTTTTGCGACGGATCGTCCGTTTTGCGCATCATTTCCTGCAACCGCACGCCTATCCAGCTCCGGGGTACGCGGCCCTGCTCGATGATGGCGTCAATCACTGCCTTCGCCGCGTTGATGGGAATAGCGAAACCGACGTTGTCAGCGCCTGAAAGCTTTCGCGTATTGATGCCGACGACTTCCCCCCTCAGGTTTACCAGCGGGCCCCCGCTGTTGCCCGGATTGATGGCCGCGTCGGTTTGAATCCACGTGTTATAGGGAGCGGGCCGCGGCCCCACTTCCCCGAGATAGCGTTCCGTAACGCTCACAATGCCCTTGGATATCGAGCGGGAGAGGCCGTGGGGACTTCCCAGGGCCAGCACGGTCTGACCGGGCTCGATAAGGTCTGAATCGCCCAGTTTTGCCGCGGGCAAGTCTTTTCGGTCCGACTGCAGTTTCAACACGGCGATGTCGGTAAAGCGGTCCGTGCCGACCACTTCGGCGTCGACCTCGCTCTTGTCGTGCAACACGCACCGGACTAAGGTGCTCTCGCCCGCGACGTGCTCATTGGTGACTACGTACCCGCCGGGCAAGATGATGAAACCGCTGCCTTCGACGACGTATTCCTTCTTCTGACCGCTTGCAAACGTTTCCTTGACGGGCCGAATGTGCACCAGGGAAGGAATAATTTTGTCTTTGGCCCGGATAACGGCGCGCTCGCCGGGATTTCCGATGGTGGCGCAGCCTGCTGCTGCCGCCAGCAGCAGCACGAGACATTTGGTATATAATCGCAAAAGGATTCTCCTCGCCGGTTTAATCGAATCTGTTTCCCGTGTTGTAAACATCCGCCTTGTGCAAGAGATTCGCCTTTGGCGGTCTCCGCCGCCGCGAGGCGTCCGCGTGCTCGATGGTTAACGATCTTGCGCTTCCTCGGGTCAACAACCGCGCTCCACTAATTATAATGAAACCGACGACCATCTGCAGGTATTTCTCTATTGTGTGAATTAAAGGCGCGAATTGCAGCATAATGTGTATGGATTTTACTTGAACATCGAACGAAAGAAACAAAAAGGGAAGCGTGCCATAAGCTGCGGGGATTAGGTACAATGCGTCCGGCATCGCCGGGTGCGGCGTTGAAACCTCGAGAACCGCAATACAATAGGAGTCACGCTGCTCCGGGAAACACGCGAATGAAAATGAAACGGTTAATCGTCATGGTATCTTTGAGCCTCTTTCCGCGCCTGCTGGTGGCGCAGGAACTCGATATTTCCGCGCTGCTGGGAGAAACCTGGTACGGGGTCTATATGTCCGGCCAGAAATCCGGCTACGCCGTCAACACCGTGACGAAAAACGATGACGACAGCGTGATGGTCTCGGAAGACGCTCGATTCCATATCACCATGGAAAACGTAAAACAGGACATGCGTATCTTCAGCGAGCGCTCCTACGACCCGGCCGGCGCTCTGAGCCAAGTCAAAACGCGCGTCGAGACGCTTAGCGGCGAGTCGCAATTCGATGCCGTGGTGAAAGGCGACAAACTACTGATGCGCAGCGTCGTGGGCGGCGAGGCGCTCGAAGTTGAACTCCCCCGTCCTGAAGAATCCCTCGAGGACGCCTTCAAACAAATCGAACTCATCCAAAACGGAGGCGAGGTGGGAAACGAACTGCACTACAGCATTTTCGAACCTATGTACCGCAAAGAAATCGAAGGCGTAAGCAAGGTCATCGCCATCGAGGAACGCGTCTTCGACGGCGTGCCCACGAAGGTTTACAAAATTAAAAATACCCTTGTCGACATGGGTATCGAGTCGGTTTCCTACGTCGCTGAGGATGGCACCACGCTCGAGGATGAAGTGGCCGGATTGATTACCACGCGCCTCGAACCCAAGGAGATCGCGAAAGACGTCAATTACAGCAACGACGTCATTGTTTCCAATGCGGCGCTCATCGATACGCCCATCGAGAATCCGCGCCAGCGCGAATTCCTCAAGTTGCGCATCACCGGACCACTCGCGGAAACCCACCTCTTCAACGACGAACGGCAATACCTTGCAGCCAAGGATGGAGCGTATGAATTTTCCGCGCATTTGATTTCGCTCGAGGATTTCAAGCCTATTACCCTTCCCCCCGAGGAGTCCTCGGTGCAGGAATGGCTGAAGCCGTCGCTGTTCATTCAGAGCGAGGACCCCAAACTTATAGCGAAGGCTGAAGAAATCGTGGGAGACGAAACCGATGCCTTCAAGGTGTCAACGAAACTCTGCCACTGGGTGTATGAAAACGTGCGTACCACGTTCTCGGCCCAGTTGAGCAATACGCTCGAGGTGCTCGAGCATATGGAGGGTGATTGCACCGAGCACAGTGTGCTTTTTATCGGACTGGCGCGCGCCGCCGGCCTTCCCGCCCGCGAAGTCGCCGGCCTTATTTACGTCGACAATGGCCGGCCGGGGTTCTACTTCCATCAGTGGGCGACCGTCTGGATCGGCAAATGGATCGATGTGGACCCCACCTTCAACCAACCCCTTGCCGACGTCACGCACATCAAGCTGGCCGAAGGCGACTTGTTTGAACAAGCCCGGCTTATTCCCATCATCGGCCAGATCAAGGTGCAGGTGCTTGAAGGAGGCTCTTCGAGCGGGTAACTTCCGGAATGGACGACGCGCCGATAGCCGGACATCCTTCTAAACCCGCTCCGAAAAGGCGCTGGCCGCGGTGGACCCTGCTCGGCGTTATCCTTTTCGTGGCCCTGTCCATTCTGTTCCTGGCCACCGGCTATCCGCAGGCACGCCTTATCGAATATGCCATCCACCGTGCCACGGGGTTCACCGCATGCGTCGAGGGTGCGGAGTTTTATCCCGAAGTCGCCATCGCCCGCCTGACCGTGTTTACGCAAACCGCGGAGCAAGAGCCCGTCCTCACGGTCGAACACCTCGAGGTGGCGTATTCCCTCACGCCGGAAAAGGGCCGGCGCATACAGAGCGTCACTGCGCAACACATTACAATGCACGCCGATCCAGACGTAGTCTCGCGCATCGAAGCCCTCTCGACCGTACCGTCCCAACCTTCCGCAACGCCATCGCTCATGTACCTCCCGGAACGCATCGTTCTCCCCCATATTGAAGTGGACCTCGTTCTGCCGTCGCTCATTGCGGATGTGGCAGGGATGTCGCTGGACTGCCAAATCGACTCGCTCGAGCATTTGTCGTTCGCAATTAACGGCGAGGACCTCACCGGCAGTGCGGAACTGCCTCTGAGCGATTTCGCAA
>JAWODE010000029.1:0-14778 GCA_046483455.1 Candidatus Hydrogenedentota bacterium
ATACGTGCAGGTAACACTCGACGAATAATTCCCCGTTACGGAAAAATTGGGGACGAAGCGAAAAACAAGGACTAAGGGTTGCATAGAAACCCCGGGTCTGCCTCGAAAATTTGTCCGGTGTGGGACCGCCGCCCCCGGCGGTCAGTATTACAAGGAGTGCGGACGTAACCGTCCGCGGTGGTCTTAAGGACGGGCTCGACAGGGCGTCCTCCTTTGCGATGCGGCCCCCTTTTGACGGGATTTCAGGCACGGATATCGTCTTTATACCCTACTTGATGTAAATGACCCGTTAGGCAGCATGGCGCACGGCGAGGGAGAATTCAAGGGGAATCCCGCCGGCCGCCTTTTGTCCGGCCCCTACAAGCAAGTGCGCTTCTGATGAAAAAATTGCGGACGACGAAGCTGTTGAAAAGCCCGGGCGCGCATCGGAAACGCGAAAAACGAACGGGACAGACCCGGGTTTGCTATGCAAACCCTTAGGTCAGTCCCTGTTTTTCGCTTCGTCCCCAATTTTTCCGTAACGGGGAATTATTCGTCGAGTGTTACCTGCACGTATTCCTGGCGCGGTCCCGGAGTGTCCCCCTCGGCGAAGGCGACCCACATGGCGTTGGCGCTGTTGTGGTAAATGATGCTGACAAGGGTGCCGTCGACGCACGCGACCCGGGCAATTTCGATGGCTTTCTGCGCATCGATCTCGCCGTAACGTTCCTTGATAGCGCCATACAGCACTTCGTTGTTCCTGCCGTTGTGGTTTTTCCAATACACAACGTCATCCAGCGAATCGTGGAACGGTTTTACATCTTTGCATGGATGAGGATCGACGGATTCGTTATCCGCGTACTCGTCAAAGCGCGTGTTGCTGGTCAAAAGCAACCGGCCTTTCGGGTCATCGGCGTCGGGGTCCGCGAGAGCATAATGATACTGGTTTGTACGCGTCGCCGACTTCATGCGCTCGAGGGCGGACTCGAGGTCGCGGTCGAAGTAGAGCACATCACGCAGCAAGAAGGGGAACGGGATGCCATCGAGCGTTTCCTCGTCGCAAAAGTGCCCCATGATCTCGCTCACGCCAAGGCCTTCGACATTCATGCCGCCCACTGAAACGCCGAT
Organism: Candidatus Hydrogenedentota bacterium; assembly: GCA_046483455.1. GTDB lineage: Bacteria > Hydrogenedentota > Hydrogenedentia > Hydrogenedentales > SLHB01 > UBA2224. Next base: position 1,108 of record JAWODE010000029.1, read on the forward strand.
GACGCCGGCAAAGCCGACCACGGCATGTTTGACGCCGTCCTCAGGCGTGTAGAGAGCCACGACGGGATAATCCTGCAAGCCCGTGTCCATGGACCAATCCAGGTTGCGCATTTGGTAGGTCTCATCACCAGCGGTAGCGGCGCCCCATGCAACGAAAAGACTGCAATTGTACTCGGATAGGTCGGGCACGGAAGCAACGCTCTTGAGCACAGTGAACGTGATTTCCGGGTGTCCCGCGTCGGCGCAACCATCGGCAATGCCCTGCACCTCGGTGTTCCATGGCTGCACGTCGTAGTTCTTCTCCTGCCACAGCTGTGCGGCGGCAGCTTCAAGAACCTGCATCGGAACTTCTTCCTTCTCCATCATCGCTTGGACGAGTTTCCATGTCTCGGCGATCTGATCGGCAAGAAGTTTACCGTACCAATAACCGAGTTCGTAACGATTACCCTCGATTTTCACAAGGGTCATCGTGTCTTCGCCCTGTCCAATAATTTCGGCTGTACCGGAACCCCCGATGACTGCGGGCCGGGGACAGCCCCGTGTTTCTTCTTCGGCAGGCGCGGCAGCTTCCTCCGCGGCAGTCGGTTCCTCGGCGGGCGCCGCGGTTTCAGGTGAAGGCGCAGGTTGTTCAACGGCGCTTTCTTCGCCACCGCGCACGTCCGTGCTCTCCTGCTGTGTGCAGCCCAGGAAGGGACTTCCCAGCGCCAGCAACAGCGCAACGCCCACAACACAAGTCAATCGAACGGAAAACTGTTTTCTAGACAAACTCGGAAATTTCTGGTTTGCTTCGGACTTTTTCATAAAAATTACCCTCAATCGGTGTTTAACGAAAGACATGCCCGCGCCCATCGCGGGAAGATACCCCCTTACTTTAATGACATCCCGTGCCGAGTTCAAGGGGAACGAGAACCAAGAAATTCTCGAAAGCTCTGGGTTTTGTTGACCTTCGGCTTTCCTCGTGCCGTCAGACGACTTAGAGGCGAGTGCACTTCGTTGTTTGAACTGGTCTGGCTAGTGAGGCTAGAATTCGGTTTTTGGGGAGGGGGCGCGGAAGAAACGGACACAAACGAGAGCGAGGTTTATGAGTATTGCCTTTTACAACTCCTTGACGAAACGCAAAGACGAGTTCGTGCCGCTGGAGGACAAAAAGGTCGGCCTTTACACGTGCGGCCCTACGGTTTACAACTACGCCCATATCGGGAACTTGCGAACCTTTCTCTTCGAGGACCTGCTTCGGCGGCATCTCGAGTACCGCGGGTACGACGTCACCCACGTGATGAACGTGACGGACGTCGAGGACAAGATTATCCGCACCTGCCGGGAGACGGGCGAATCGCTCGAGTCGCTGACAGGGCGCTATACACAGGCATTTCTCGAGGACCTCGATACCCTCCGCATTGTGCGTCCCCACCACATGCCCCGGGCTACCGAAACCATCCCCGCGATGGTCGAATTCATCAAAACTTTGCGGGAGCGCGGCCACACGTACGAGGCCGACGGAAGCATCTATTTTCGTCTCTCGACGTTCAAGGATTACGGCAAGCTCAGCGGCGTCGACCTTGAAGCGCTGAAAGCCAATGCCGATGGGCGCATCGATTCCGACGAGTACGAAACCGAGGACGCACGGGATTTCGCGCTGTGGAAAGCCTGGGATGAAGAGGACGGCGATATTTTCTGGGACACCGAGTTAGGCAAAGGGCGTCCGGGATGGCATATCGAGTGCTCGTGCATGAGCCGCGAATTTCTGGGAGATACGTTTGACATTCACTGCGGCGGGGTCGACCTCATGTTTCCACACCACGAAAACGAGATTGCGCAGTCCGAAGCCGCCACCGGAAAGCCCTTCGTGCGATACTGGCTCCACGCGGGCCATCTGCAAGTCGAAGGCCGCAAAATGGCGAAATCGTTTGGAAACACCTACACCCTGCGCGATTTGGTTGACAAAGGCTACGACCCCATAGCGATTCGCTGGGCATTGTCGTCCACGCATTACCGCCAACCGAGTAATTTCACGTTCGACGGACTCGAAGCGGCCACCCAATCCATGCAGCGCCTTCAAGATTTCCGGCTGCGGCTGCAGGATGTCGAAGGCGAGGGCTCGGACTTGACGGAAGAAACCGCTGCATGCGAAAAGGCCTTCGGCGAAGCCCTCGATGACGATTTGAACATCTCGGCCGCATTGGCGGCGGTATTCGAATTTGTTCGTGACACCAATAAACTCATCGATGAAGAATGCATCGGGAAAGACGGCGCGGATAACGCCGTGGCGTTACTGAACCGGCTCGACACCGCGTGCGGACTGTTTCCTCCCAAGGAAGGTGCTGCTGTCCCCGAGAACGTTCTGGAGCTGGTGAACGAGCGGCAACGCGTCCGGCGTGAAAAGAATTTTGCGCGGGCCGACGAAATTCGCGATACACTGAAGGAAATGGGGTGGGTCGTTGAAGATACGCCCGACGGCCCGAGGGTGAAAGCAACGTAAGACCGCGCTTCGCGCCTGTTCAGGGTAAGGAGGCGCAGGAGGGTGCCGCCATCAGAACGTCACGGCTTCAAGGAACACAAGCCCTTCACGACGTAGAGGAGCGGTCCTACGAACTGACCCTGGCCGTCGTTGAACTGGTGCGGCAGGTGGAACACGAACTTCCCCAGGCGCTCTCCGACCGAATTATCGTCGCGGCAACGAATTTCGGTGTGGATGTGTCGGAAGCAGTGGTACACAGCACGCCGAAAACCCAGATCAGCAAGCTTGTGGCGGCTCGCCGTACCACGCGCGAGATGGCGTTTCTGCTGCGGGTGCTTAAAGGTATCCAGATGGCCGCGGAACCGGGGTTGCGGCCTCTCATCGAGGAAGCCGCTGCCTTGCAGGATGAGATTACCAGCCTTATCCTTCGCACGCGGCAGGAAGTGGAACGCGAGTCTTGACAACCAGTTACGATTGCCGCCTAGTGAAGCCGCCGCTTTCGAAGCTCTCCAGAAAAGTCATGCGGAACTTCTTGCAACCATTGGTGTTTTATTTTATGTGGTCAAGGTCGAGCGGCTAATGAACGAACCCTCGGACTGGGAACTCGTTGCGTACGCGCAAACCGGCGATGACCAGGCCTTTGCGCGCCTGGTGCGCCGGTACGAGCAGGGCGTGGTGGCCTTCTGTCAACGCATGGTGGGGTCGCGGGACGACGCCGAAGACCTTGCTCAAGACAGTTTCATCCGCGTATACCGCTACCTGAACCGGTTGCGCCCGGAGGCAAGATTTTCGACCGCCCTCTTTGGCATCGCGCGCAATCTTACGCTGAATTTCCTGCGGGATAGAGGCCGCCGCGGACGGGGCAAAACTCAATCCCTTACGCGTGACGATGATTTGCAAGCGCCTATCCACGACGAAGCGAACAATCCGGGACGCCGGGCGCGGCTTCGCGAAATGGAAACACTGCTCGAGCGGGCGCTCGAGCGGGTCTCTCCCGAACATCGCGAAGTGCTGGTGCTTCGCGAGTTGAACGGTCTGGATTACGAGGCCATCGCCGCCGTGACGAAGTGTCGAAAAGGCACGGTGAAGAGCCGCCTGGCTCGCGCACGCGAACAACTCCGGCTCCACTTGCTGGAACTCGGGGGAGATGAAGTATGAGACAGGAAGATATCAACGAATTGCTGTCGGCGTATCTCGACGGGGAGAGCGAAGACCCCGAAGCGGTAGACCGTCTCCTCGAACAGGATGCCGGCGTGCGCCGCCGTTTCGAGATCATGAAATCGCACTCGGAGGCGCTTCGTGCACTGACGCCGCCGGACGTAGCGCCCGGATTCGCAACACGCGTGCTGGGCGGGGTGCGCGAAGAACGCCAAAAACGGCACCATAGGTGGATGCCGCTTGTAACCCCACTGGCGGCGGTGGTTGCCGTGGTTGTTGTGGTGGGGCTGGTCTATTTTGCAATGCAGACGCCTTTCCGACCCTCTTCCCAGCCGGGAAGCGCACCCATGGCGAACAACCATACGCGCGCGTTGCGGGACATGGACCCGGAAACGCTCGATAGCATCCTGGCCGGTCAGTTCGCGGCGCATCCCGGCGCAATGGACGAATTGGAAGACGGCTACGAAAGCGTTGGCAATGACAGGGGTGACATGACCGCCCTGCTCGCCCTCGATCAAATGGCCGATGTTATGGCCGAGAACGTCGAGCTCGAAGTGTTACTAGAAGAACTAAACCCCGATGAAAAAGCAGTCCTTCGGGAACTACTCATCGAATACGCGTTGGAGGGCTAAACCATGAGATGTGTGACGCCAACTATTAGTGTTATGACCATGTTTGTCGTGATGGCCTGCGGGGCGGTGGCACAACCATTCGAGGAACCGCCTTCGCCGCCGCGTGCCCAACGGACGGGCCCGCTTCTGATGAATGAACTCAAACGGATGGACAAAGACGACATTCTCGAACTTGTCGAGACGGTCCGCATGGTTCGGTTGTCGCAGGAACTCGAGCTCAACGACGAACAAACCGTGCTGCTTGTGCGGCAATACAACAAGGTCAAAGAAGAAGCGGCCGCGAATCAAAAGGAACGCCGGGAAATCGCGAAGGAATTGCGGGAGCTGGTCATCACCGGCGCGCCCCAAGAAGAACTCGAAAAGACCCTCGATCGGCTCATCGCAAAGGATAAAGAAGCAGCCATGATGCGGTTTGAGAGCTTCGAGCGGGCCGCTGCCGGACTTACCCCTGCGCAGAAGGCGAAGCTCTACTTGTTCATGGGCGATTTCGAAAAGCGGATGCGGAGCCTTATCGAAAAAGCTAAGGCGCAGTTTCGAGAACGGCGCGGCGAGGAAATGCGCGAAAGCGGCCCCCGTCGCGGCGGATACGGCGGCGGTTATGGGCGTGGCCGGGCATACGGCAACCGCGCAGACCGGCGCCGCACCCCCGATAAACAACCTCCATCCGCGGAAGAAGAAATCCCGGCTCCGGCGGAAAGACCCGGCCAACAATAGTGAACGAAGAGCCTGCCGTTGTGCCAAGCAGGAAGCGAACCCTTGCGAGACCTTGTCTTGCTGTTACAACGCCCCGCTTGAGGAAAGCCCCATTCGTCACGGCGATTCACGAATCGTCCGTGGTCTGGACCTGATTCCGGCCCTTGCGCTTGGCGCCGTAGAGAGCTTGGTCCACCCGCGCGAAGAGGCTGTCCCAATTATCTTCGCCGGGCCTGAAATCGCCAACCCCGATGCTCACGGTGACGCGGATTGTTTCGGCGCCGTAACGGAATCGCGCGTTGTGAACCTTGCGGCGCGTCTTCTCGGCCAGGTTGAGGGCGCGTTGGGCCGGGGTCTCGGGCAGAAGCACCACAAACTCCTCACCGCCGTATCGCGCCAGGAAATCGCTGGCGCGGCGTTGTTCAGCCAGGATATGTGCAATCGCACGCAGGATGCGGTCGCCGGCCTGGTGCCCGTGCAGGTCATTGATGTTCTTGAAATGGTCGACATCCACGACCATCAGTGAAAACGTACTGCCGTAACGGCTGGCGCGGCTCATCTCCTCGCGCAATCGCTCATCGAATGTGCGACGGTTGGGGATTTTTGTCAGGAAGTCCAAGCTGGCGTCGGATTGAAGCTGTTCGAGCTGATCGCGCTGTTCTTGAATCTGAGCCTTTGCCTTGTCGAGTTCCTTGCGATAGCTCTGCGTCGTCTCCTGCATCTGCTCGAGCTCGTGCAGCATCACTCGCTCGAGCTCCTGGATACCCGCCAGAGTCATGGCTTTCTTGACGCCGTTTTTGTGGCGTTCCAGGGAGTCGTTATAATTTGACGCATCGCCAAGCAGCGTAGTCACGCCCTCTGAAACACTTTGAAGAAGCGCGTGAATAACGAGCTTGCTGTGTTCGAGTTCGGCCACCTCACGCGTATAGCCATTGGTCTCGGCTTCGGGGCGTTCCGAAGGCAGAGAGCCATCGGTCCGGGAATCGGTGGACTCCGGGTAGGCGCCGCCCAACCGAAACCACAAATAGCCGCCCAAAGCCGCAAAGGCCAGAACCCCGGCAATTCCTCCAATCCATGGGAACATGGCGGTCTCCCCTATTCGGTTACGCTCCCCGGCCATCGCTCCACCGCGAGGCCGCTCGAGCGTGAACCTTCCCCCAGAAACAGCATAAGGCACGCTTCCGCTCGACGCAACCGGTGCGGCTGCCCTATACTAAGGCTGAACGTAAGCACACAAACCCACATCGTTTGGCTTGTGTCACGCGGGGGCCGGCTGATAGTCGAGCCTTCATTCAGCCCGAGGCGCAGCCTGCGCATCTGGAGTTAACAATGCAACGAAAATTGCTCGTGGGAATCGCCTCTGGGGCGGTGCTTGTAGTTCTTCTGGCAAGCACCCTTGGGTTCTTCTGGCGAAAGGACCCCGTTCCCGAAAGCAAACCGACTCCGCCCCCGGAAGGGGAAGGGTGGCTCGATCTTTTGGCCGCCGAGCGCCTCCCCGCGTGGGAAAACGTTACCGATGACAAAGATATCTTCGAGATTAAAGAGGGCATGCTCCATATTTTCGGGCGGACATTCTATCCTCTGCGATATGTAGGCTACACCGGCGAAAATTTCGGCGATTTCAAGTTGCACATCGAGTTCAAGGTCGCGCCGAGAGCCAATAGCGGCGTCTTCCTACGAGCGCAAAGCGATGATCCCCTGGCCCGGGGTTTCGAGGTCCAGGTCCTTGACGATCACGGAAAGAAACCGACCAAAAACCGGTGCGGCGCCATCTATGACGTGGTTACTCCCATGTTCAACATGTCGCGGCCGACCGGCGAATGGAATTCCTTTGACATCACCGTAGAAGGCGACACGGTGATCGTCTTTATGAATGGATGGCGTGTCATCCATACAGATTTTTCAAAAATGACGAAGCCTTTGGGAAAGTTTGACGTTCCCTACGCGGAACTCCCCCACGAAGGCATGATCATGCTGCAGGACCACGGCGGAGAAGTCTGGTACCGCAATATCCTTGTTAAAAGGTTGTAACGGCGGTTCTTCGGATAGCAGCCGCAACGGATTGGCTGCGAGGCCTGCGCATTTGCTGTTTCCGCTGACTTCCGGCTGGTGGTTTTCTTGTAAATCACCATTACGCCCAACTCATGCTCCTCGATGAATCCGGCTACACCCCCCAACCCCGAAAAGCAGCACTCGCTTCAGGGCATCTACCCGGCGGTGAGCAATCGGTCGACGATTATCATAGCGTCCACGGGCCAAAAACAGCGCGGGCGGGGTCTGTGTACGCCGGGCAAACCCTCGATGGGGCGGCAGGTGAGGATGCGCTCGACCCACTGCCGAGGCACGGCATCGCGGCCGTATACCGCGCCAAGTAGTGCGCCGCAGATGGCCGCGGTGGTATCCGTATCGCCGCCGCGCATGACGGTGTCGATAACAGCTTCTTCGAGACTCGGCGCGTGGAGAAGCTGCCAGAGGGCGTTTTGAAGAGCGATAAGCACCCACCCTCTTTGGGGACCGTCGTAGCCGCTTGGGGGCGTGGTTTTGGCGGCGATGATGGTGTTGAAAAGTCTTTCATCGCATCTCATATCCTTGGCCCATGTCGCGATTTCCTCGTAAAGCCGTTCAGGCGCGGGACCTTTGCGGATAGCGTGGGCGATGGCCATGGCGTAGAGGGCATTGGCCTGTTGACAAACGGGATTCGGATGGGTGAGAGCGGCATCCTGCCGGCCCCAGTCGGCGACGACATCGAGGGTATGATTCACGCCGAAGATACCAAGGGGGCTGATGCGCATCATAGCACCGTTGGCCTGGCTATCGGGGTTAAAGTTTCCTTGGAGGGCCCCGCCAATGGTATTGCCGCAATCGAAGGGACCCGAGTCGTGCCAAAACGCATAAGCCTCGCGGACGGCCCCGGGATCGTAAGTGCGCTTTTCGATAAGACTGCGCGCGAGGAGAAGGGCCATCTCCGAGTCATCGGTGGGTTGCCCCGCGATGGTGTTGTGGGTGCCTCCGTCGGCTAGTTCGCAAACGCCGTGCGGATAGCGCTGACGGACCGAGTCGGCAGTCTGGAACTCCACGAGGCTTCCGAGCGCGTCGCCGGCGAGTTGGCCGAGCAAGCATCCCTGGGCGCGTGCATGGAATGCGGCCTCGATGGCGCCCGTGCCCGATTGGGGCCAACAGAGGGTGTAAGGAGTGTTCTCCGGAGTTCGTTGGCGCACAGAGCCCCAATCCCGCGTGCGGATAGGGTCGACCAAATGTTTCGCGCCACCGAAGACGTTGGGCGAGGAATGGCAGTTCCCGTCACGATCATAAACAATCGCGTGCCCGTCTTGCGTGAAAAGGTCGCCCCCTGCGCCGATAAGCAGCGCATGCCCGCCCGCGAAATCCCACGCACACGGACTGTTGAGCGACACAGCGGCCACGCCCTCGCCGGCGGCAACGAGGGCCAAGCGATAGGCAATACCGGGCACCGCGCGGAACCGCATGGGCGCAACGCACGTGGCATTGGCTTCGGAGTTCTTGTCCGCATCCTGCGAGACCAATACAACACCGTCCGGACCCGGCGCGGTAGGCCATCCCGGCGCAACGGGTTGACCATTCCGGAAGATGGAGGTTCCCTTGGCCCAGGCGATCAAGTCGCCATTGTCGTCCGGATAATTGTAGGCATACACCACCCCAACCACTGGCTCCCCTTCAACAAGAAGCGCGATGGATGTGGCCGCGCCGCGGAAGCCTCTCATGTACGCGCTGGTGCCGTCGTTGGGGTCGACAATCCAAAGGCGCCCTTCATCCTCGGGGGAGCGTCGCACCTCGGGCAGTTCCTCGCCCAGGTAACCGTCATGGGGAAAAGCCGCATATAGCCGTTCCCATATAATTTTTTCGGCAACGCGATCGGCCTCGGCGTGTCCCGGTGTGCCGATTGGTCCGCCCGGCCGGTTGAAAGCCTCGCGGAGAATAACGCCGGCGGCGCGGGCAGCGGTAATAGCAATATTCAGTTCTTCCGCATAGGAATTGCTTAAATTCATGCCATGCTACGCCTCCGTACCATATTGCCATAACCAAGAACGTCTGCAGACTTGGCATTTTAGCATAAAGGGGGATGGAGAGATAAGGAATCCAGCGGTTAGAATAGGGCTGTCGCACTAAAATCTGGCGTGAATCGGCGGTTTTCGGATATCGAGTGCTCTTCCGGCCGGTGGATTTATGATTGGCGAGGGCGCTGGTCCCACAACGGCATCGCCTGCAGGACAACAGCCCTTTTTGCGGCGCAAATTGAATGCGATTGCCCTGATACCGTAGTTGAAGACGAGGGATGGTAAGCCTAAAATGGGCCACGCCCGGCGGTGTCATGCCACAGTCTCTTGCGGCGTTAGGCCTTCGGGAAAACAAGTACAAACCATTTAACTCAACCGAGGAATGCGTAATGATCAAGTCTCCCCGCATACTGATATTCGTTATCTTTTGTTTCCTGGTTTTTGTTCCCGCCGGGTTTGCGGCGCCAGCCCCGGATGCGCCGGGCCCGTATCCGGTGGGAGTCACCACCATGCTTCTGGTGGACCATTCGCGCACATGCATCGCCACCGAGGGACCGCGCCCGTTGCTGACGGAGATTTGGTATCCCGCCACGGACGACACAGTAGAACTGCCCCCGGGGAATCTGATGGACTATTTCCGCGGAGCAGACCCCCAACTAGTCGCCGGCTTGATGAAAGCCGCGTTCGGCGCGGACATGATCGAGGCGGCAAAAACGTTTAAGACCGTTTCGGTGCGCGATGCGCGCATACGCGAGGGACAATTCCCGCTGCTGCTCTTCTCGCACGGGAATGGGGGCATGCGAAGCCAGGGAGTGTTTTGGTGCGAGCACATGGCAAGCCACGGGTACATCGTCGCCGCCCCGGACCACACCGGGAACAGCGGTGTGACCATCCTGGGCGGCAAACTGGTGGCGTTCAATCCCGAGTTGCGCAAGCCAAGCGGCGAAGAACGGCCCAAGGACATCCGTTTCCTCATCGATGCGTTCACACGGATGAACAAGGGCGACGACAGCCGGTTCTATGAACGGGTCGACCTCGAGCATGTCGGCGTAGCGGGGCACTCATACGGCGGCTATACCGCTACGCGCGTGGCGGATGTCGATCCGCGCGTAAATGCAATTTCGCCTTGGGCCGCCGTGGCGCAGGAACGCGAGAACTACGAGATTCCTGTCATGGCCGTGGTTGCAACGGAAGACGACACCATCGGCGCCGACGGCAACGCCCGCATCCGGCACTACTACGAGGAGTCGAAAGGGCCGAAATACCTCGTCGAATTCGTGAACGCGGGGCACTATTCGTTTACGGAAATGTACCAGTGGAACCCGACATTCGGCGATGGGGTGGGTTCGGGAAGCCGCATTACGAATGGCGAATCCATCGAGTACATCGGCATGGACAAAGCGTTTTCGCTGCTTAACGGCTATACGACGGCATTTTTTGGCAAATATCTCAAGGGTTTGAACGAGTATGAGGGATATCTGAAAGCCAATCACGATCCAAAGGAACTGGTCTATACATTCAATACGCCGGAGTAAGCAGGCTGGAGACAGCACACACAAGGAGGCAACCATGCGCGTTACGATTGTTACGTTCATCACCATTCTACTGATCGGCGCGAGCTTCGCGGAATCCGCACCCGCTGTCAAACACGGGATTGTGTATCTTGAGGAAGGCCGGTTCGCGGGCTGGCCCGCCAATAACGGCATCTGGTCCTGGGACGATGAGATCGTCGTAGGGTTCACACTAGGTTATTACAAGCAGAAAATGGGCGGTCATCCGATCGACCCCGACAGACCCTCGGCCCCGCGCCAGGCACGCAGCCTCGACGGCGGCGAGACATGGGCCATCGAAGTGCCTTCTTACCTCCTGGATAAGCGCGGCAGAGAGCGTGCGCCAATGGAACCGCCAGGCGCTATCGATTTCACCCATCCGGATTTTGCAGCGCGGTTTCGCGGCGGTGTCTTCTATTATTCCTACGACCGTTGCCATACGTGGGCGGGGCCCTACAAGCTGCCGGACTTTGGGCGCAAAGGATTGCTTGCGCGCACGGATTACATCGTTAACGGGAAACACGATTTAATGGCTTTCATAGCCACCGAAAAAGATGAGGGCGGCGAAGGGTGGCCCTGTTGTATTCGTACGACAGACGGCGGCAAAACATGGGAGCACGTCGGCTGGATAGGTCCCCAGCCTGGCCCCGAGGGCTACGCCATCATGCCCACCACGGTGCGTGTCTCGGATACGGGGCTCCTGTCGATCATCCGTCGACGGGGCTTGGTGGATAAGCGGCGGCAGTACTGGATCGAGGGGTTCGTATCGCCCGATAACGGCCGCAATTGGTATTTGCTTGCCGAGCCCAGGCTCAATAACCACGGCAACCCACCGCACATGATTCGTTTGCAGGACGGGGGCCTCGCCCTGACCTACGGATATCGCGCCAGACCTTATGGAATCCGCGCCGTCATCAGCAAGGACAACGGCCGCTCGTGGAGCGACGAGATCGTGTTGCGCGATGACGGCGGCGGCTGGGATTTGGGCTATCCCAGAATGGTCCAGCGTACCGATGGGAAATGCGTGACCATTTACTACTTCAACGAACGCGGACGCAACGAACGCTTCATTGCTTATACGATATGGGATCCCAGCGCGTTCTAATTTGCAGGGGTATCATTCGGGCATTTCCGTAAGCCCGGCCCTGTAGACGCGGTCGAGACCATAGATGGTCTGCCGGGTCATCTGGGTGAAGGGTTTACCCATACCGTGGCTTTTGTCGTCAAGAACCCCCTGCATCATTTCTTTCCAGAACTCGAGGTATGTGGAGTCGCCCGTCTCTTCGTAGGCAAACGCGATGATCTCGGCGTTGAGCGCGCATGAGATGCCGCGATGCCCTCTGTCCGCATGGTTAGGCGCGTTGGTGATGTACCGGAACCCTTTCCCCGGGTTCCAGGACTCGTTCATGAGCCAGTCGGCGGCCCGGACCAGCATCTCGCGCACGTCCTGCCGGTCTTCGGGTTCCTGTTCGATGTACCGCATGAGCCCATGGCTCAAAATGCCGACCGCGAAAGCCTTGCCGCCCAGTACGCGTTCGCCCCCGGTCTCGTTGATGGGCGGGTAATGCGGCCAACCGCCTTTTACAGGGTCTTCGCGTTCGAAGCACCGCTCGACCATGATCCGCGCCGCATTAAGATAGTAAGGATTGCCACTGAAATTGTACGACGTCACCGCGTTGATGATGGGCCAGCCGCCCGAACGTTCGATGCTGAAATTGAACGACGGCGTGAGCGCCCGGGCTTGGGTATCCGCAATGTGTTCCGCCACGTAGCGGTGGAACGGGTCGCCCGTGAGCGCCGCATACAGCCAAGCTCCCTGCTCGTACACATGCCCCTGGGGGTCCATCGCACCCGACAGCATCCTCTTGAAACTCGACAGGTAGCGCTGCATGTCTTTGTCTTCTTCGGGTACGCGCAGTTCTTCAAGGGAGAGCGAGGTCCCGACATGGTTAAAGCAGTGTTCCCACACAACGCATCGGTGATTGGCGGTGAAAGGACCATGGCGCGTGTCGACGGTACCGTAATGGCGGGCCATTTGGAGACCGCGTTCATACACATCCCGACGGCCGGTGCGGGCCCATTGAAGCCCGAGTGCCCAGGCCATGTCGTATTCGCTGTTGCCATAATTGCAGTAGCGCTCGCCGTACCAGTCGCCGAAATGCATCCATCCATACGTACGCTCTCGGTCCCGGTTGGCGAGGCTGGCCTCGAAACTCTGGTCGAACATGCGCTCGTATTCGTCCCACACCCCCCGCGTGCGGGCAAAGAGAGGACGGCCAAAGATGCCCGAGCTGCACAGGTATTCGGCCGGAGGCACGGCAAGCAACGGGTGGGCCGCCCATGCCATGCGGGTTTGGATGTCCGCCTCGTCCCTGTCGGCGTCACCAAAACGCAGCGACACCTTGTGGCGGGCCATCTGGCCCGCTCGAAATGCATACTTGCCGTTCTTGAACCACGCAAAGAGCTTATAATAATCGGCATCATATTCCGGGCCTGAATAGACATCGGCATCCAATTCGGGCAACAAGTGCACTCGAATCGCCTCCGGCTCCACGGAAATTGCCTTCGGATAGGTCTGCCAGAAATCCGGCACAAACACGTCGATAACGGCAGTATCGTTTCGGGCCGTCATAAATCCTTGAGCGTGTTCGCCCGTCCGTTCCCCTGAACCGTCCGACCTTACAAAGGTGCGCTCGTGCAATTGCTGCAATAAAGCTCCCTCGCTGGTCAACGCGCTCAGCGGGGCGCCGTCAAACCCTGCATGGGTCATGACCTCGCCGGGAGCAACGGCAACGAGTTGAATTGAGGTCAACTCCCGAAAATCCGGGTGCGCCAAGGCATTGTAGACGCCAACACTCAGGGCAAGATTCCGTTTTTTCGCGGCAAGGCTCGCCTGCATAAGGTACCGCCAGCCGCTGTCCACACCCTCGCCGGTTACCAGCGGGCCGGTCCATTGCAGCAGAGCTCGCACGGGACCCTCTATCTGGGCCGTTGGACCCTCGGTATCGGGCGGGCCGCAGAGAAGCATGCCATGGTCGGGCGTCGCGACTTCCAATCGAATGCCCGCGCCGGCTGAGACCTCGCGTTCACGTGCACGTATCGCGCCATCCCCGTCCAAATCCACGGCGACGCTCCACGAATCCTGT
>JAWODE010000062.1:0-7000 GCA_046483455.1 Candidatus Hydrogenedentota bacterium
TAAAAAAGTATACCACTCTCTACGGACACCGTCAAATTTTCTCTCGAGTGAAAAATCGCGTGAGAAAAAACACCCCCCCAACACACTGACCACGGAGATGCACTTCGAACTGTTAACGTACCCAAGGGAACATTCGTCATCGCCGACTGCATTCCCAAGCAAACCCTGCCCGGGAGAAGCGGCTTAAAAACTCGGCGTTCCTGTGCACTTTGTGTCGTTACGCCTTTGTAGAGAAAAATCCAGAGAATAGAAGCCTTTAGTCTTTTATCCGGACTATTTCAAAGCCGTGCTTCGTAGTCGATTTTCCTTTGAGCATCACCGAGCCCGTAGGCCGGGCCTCAACGAGGTTTTTCACAAGCGCATAAGTGGGTTCGCCCGCGACGACTTGCCCCGGACCGGCGATCGAGCAGAACCGGCGGGCCGTGTTGACCGAATCCCCCACGACGGTGAACTCCATCCGATCGGGCGAGCCGACATACCCGGCAACGGCCTCGCCGGTGTTGATGCCGATGCCGATTTCAAAGGTTGGTTGGTTCTCGTGTTCGCGCACGGCGTTGAGTTCTTCGTTTTTTGCCTGCATGGCCATTGCCGCCCGTACGCAGCGTTCCGCGTCGTCGGGACCAGCCAGGGGCGCGCCGAAAACGGCCATGATCTCGTCGCCGATGAATTTGTCGAGCGTGCCTGAATAATTGAAGATGATTTCGGTCATATCGGTGAAGTGCCGGTTTAGCAGCATCACCAGATCGATGGGCGCGAGGCGCTCGGCGATGGGGGTGAATCCGCGGATATCGCAGAACAGGGTCGTCACAGTATGCTTGTCGCCACCGAGCCGCAAGGCCGTGTCCTGTTTCATAACCTCTTCGACGATAGCCGGTGACATGAAACGCCCTAAATTCGCGCGCTTCTTTTCCGCTTCGACCATATCCTTGTAAAGGCGCACATTCTCGATGGCCATGGCGCACTGGGCGGCCAACGATGTGAACAGTTCGAGGTCTTCGTTCTTGAATACCGCTCCCGGCCTGCTCGTGTCGAGGTACATCGAGCCGATGATGCGTCCTTCGGTCTTTAGGGGAGAACACATCGCGCTCGTAATGGCTTGCCGGATAATGCTTGCCCGTCCCCCAAACTGGTCGTCTTCTTCGCGGTTGGCCATCAACACGGGTTCGCCGTCGTTAGCAGCCCTTTCGGCAATCCCCTTGCTTGGCGAACCCTCGTGCAGTTCATGCCCCATCTGACGCGCCACCTTGACGGTCAGTCCTCCGGTCGCGTCGTCGCGCAACATGACGAACCCCCGTTCGGCCTCCATGACCTCCATTACTTTATCGAGCATATCGGTGAGGCGCCGGTCCAGGTCGAATTCCGAAGCCATCAGTTTGCTGGCGTCGTAGAGCGCCGCCAGCCGGCGGTACGCGCGGCTCATCGAGACAAGTTCCCTGCGCGTGGTGTCTTCCGAAACAGGGGTCTCTTCCACGGCGCCGAGACCCTGCTTGCCAATGAGGGTCATACTGCTGCCGACACGGTCCATCTCGGCCCGAATAAGGTCTAGATCCTCGATAATCGACGAGCCTTGTTTGGCGGGTTCAGAGGCTGCTTCCGCGGCAGCCTTGTCGGCATCGCGGAAAGAGATATGGCATTTGCTGCCGAGCCAGATGTCGTCTTGATCGGACAGGACGCGCTCCGCCACGCGTTGACGGTTGACGTAGGTCCCGTTCATACTCTTAAGATCGACAAGAATGAACTTGTCTCCGCGGCGTTCGATTTTGGCGTGGTGGCGGGACACCTCGTCGGCCAGCAACACGGCGTCATTGTCTTCGGCCCGGCCCAGGAGGATGGTTTTTCCCTCGATGGGCACGGTAATTGGCGCAAGACCCGGTTGTTCGATATACAATTCAGCCATAACCCGTGTCCTCTGGTGAAAAGCGATGATACCAACACGGCGGGAAGGGGTCAACGCGTGCTTGCGCGCAAATGACACGATGTTCCGTGGGGAACAAGTCCCGCAAAGGAGGCCCATACGTGCATCTGCAGGACCTGTGCCAAAAATACAATATCCGCTTCAAGCGCCAACTGGGCCAGAACCTCCTGATAGACGATAACATCAACCGGATCATGGCCGACGCAGCCTCTCTTACTTCGGAAGACGACGTGATCGAGGTGGGCGCGGGGTTAGGAGCCTTGACCAAGTATCTGCATCCCGTCGCAAAACGCGTGCTGGCAGTCGAAATCGATTTTTCGTTCATGACGTGCCTTGAAGACCGCTTTGGAGACGTGGACAACGTGGTGCTTTTCCGGGGCGATATTCTGAATCATGGGGTCGACAAACTGGCCGCCGAATTTCTGCCCGGCGGTGACCGTTACCACATGCTCTCGAACCTGCCCTATTACATCACGACGCCGATCCTCTTTCATTTTTGGGAATCGCCCCTCCCGCTTCAGCAGATGGTCGTGATGATCCAGGAGGAGGTAGCTATGCGGCTCGCGGCGCAGGTAAACACTACCGATTACGGTATGTTGGCCTTGGCGGCTCGATACTACGGCGAAGTAGACCTGGTGCGCCGCGTTCCCCGCACGTGCTTCCGGCCTAAGCCTAAGGTGGATAGCTGTATCGTGCGCTTGCGTGCCCATGAGACCCCTCTGTATCCTGATATTGATCGTAGTTTTCTCATGAGGTTGATGCGGACAGCGTTTGGAAAGCGCCGCAAAACCTTGCGCAATTCCTTGACGAGGTCGGGGGAGTTCGGCGCGCCGCGCGACACGGTTCTCGAAGCCATGGAGGCCGCGGGCATCGCGCACGACCGCAGACCACAGACAATGTCGTTGGAGGATTTTGTCCGCCTCGCCCGGGAAATCCGTGCGCGGCTCAACACGTAACGTTTGAACCACAAACAAGAGAGGAACATCGCGTACATGGACGAGCCAAAACCGCCGGCCAAAAAGGAATCGGATGCCGCATCTCTTTCAGACAACTTTCAAGCACACGTTCTGGACGCGCTTGCTAGTGGCGTCTTAGCCCTGGATACGCATGGACGCATCGTGGTGGCGAATGAGGCGGCGTGTACGCATCTGGGTCTCGATGCGGGTGTGCTGGTCCCCGGCACGCCAATGGCGAATATCCGGAATCTGAACACCATGGTCCCGTATTTCGAGCAGGTCCTTTCGACCGAGCAAGCCATCGAGCGCCAGGAAGTGATCCTTGACGTAGGGGAGGACGAGAAAAAGGAGATCGGGCTTTCCGCGGGACCGTTCATGATCGAGGGCGCCATCCAGGGCGTGGTGTTTTTGTTTACTGACATGACCGTGCGCCGGAAATTCGAGCGCGCGGCCGAGATCAACCGGCAGTTGGCGGCGCTCGGCGAACTTACCGCCGGCGTCGTGCATGAATTGCGCAATCCCGTCAGCGTGATCAGCGCGATGGCGGAAATTCTGATGCGAAAACTGGGCGAAGACGACGAACGCTATTCCGCCGCGGAAACCATCCAGCGGGAATCGGCAAGTGTCGAAAAAGCGATATCCCAATTTCTGGGTTTTGCCCGCCCTTACGATGTGCACCCCGTGCACTGCACGGCCGCGGAAATTGTAGACCGGGCTATCCAGCTCTGCTCACGCCGGGCCGATAAACACGGCGTCAACTTGAACATCAATGTCCCCGACGACCTGCCGGATATGCGGTCCGACGTGGGAAGAGCCGCACAGGCCCTCGCCAACATCATCAACAATGGCATTGACGTTTCGGGCCACGGCGGAGAGGTTTCGCTCAGCGTGCGGCGCGAGGGAAGCGAGATGGTATTCGAGATTAGCGACACAGGCCCCGGCATTCGGTTGAAAGCGGGTGAAGACGTATTCAAACCGTTCTTTACACTGAAAGAAGGCGGCACGGGCCTGGGCCTTGCTATCGTACACCGCATCATTACCGCCCACGACGGTTCCGTGAGCCACCACAACCGGCCCGAAGGGGGCGTTTGTTTCGAGGTCCGCTTCCCTCTCGAGCCGGGCGCGCTTCGTTAGGCCTTTTCCGCGGCGGCCCGGCCGGAAGATAGACGCGCACAACCGTCCCTTCGCCCGGCGTGCTGGAGACGCAGACATGGCCCCCATGCAGGTCCGCGATGCGTTTTACGCCGGCAAGCACCGGCCGGTTCGAAAAACGTTCGGAGGGATCGACCGGCGTAAAGACCCGCGCGAGCGTCTCGGCGCTCAGCCCGCGGCCCGTGTCTTCCACGGTGAGTAAAACGTAAGGCCCCGCCTCAAGCCCCGTAACCCGCGTCACGCAACCTTCTTCGAGTCGAAGGTTTCGAGTCTCTAGAGTTACCCGGCCATCATCCTCGATGGCATCCACGGCGTTCAACGCCAACGCCAATACCAATTTCTGGAGGAGCCGCTCATCGCCGCTAACTGGCCACAGGTCCGGATCGACTCGCCTTCGAATGGCAATGTGCGATGAAAGGTACGCCTCCTCCGCCCGCAACACATTGCAGATATGCTTGTTCAGGTTTACCGGAAAACGGAACCGTTTCCCTGCTGGAGTTTCAGGCGTCCAGAGCGGTTCCGCCGTGATGTGTACGCGCGGCGCTTGCGCCCTTAGTCCTTGCTTGTTACCCCTTGCACGATAGACAACCGCGCCCACTGCTCCCCCCTCCCCACGGCATACACAAAACATGTGTTGCACCGACGTGAAGAAATGATCGAGATTCGTTACAGCCCACATCCTATGGTAGGCACTCGAACACGGGTTGTCAATGGACGCTTTGAGATATTTTTTACGTGAGGCAACGAATGCACCCTCCCCCTGGGCCGACGTCCGCCGCAGAGAAAAGACGTGTGTTACGAAAAAACTGTTTCAAATTTAAACAATTTTTCGTTGCGTGTTGTTACGCATTCAGCAATTTGGGCGCAGGGTCCCTGTTAAAATGCCGCGCTGGTGCGGTAAATGTTTAATTTATAAGGGTTTACGGGGGTGTGGCGAAGTGCCGCGTCTACCGTGGCTTTGGCACTGGACTTGCTCCTTCTTTGCATGAGACCGGGTTTATGAAGGCAAACATGAACAACGCGTTTAAGCGGACGGCACACTTAGCAAAGGAGGGATGAATTATGGCTTCTTGGACATGGGACCCCTTCCAGGAATTGGAGGCGTTGCGCCAACAACTGGAGCAGGTATTCGAAGATTACCGCGGCGGGCGGAGGCCTTTTTCGCGCACGGCATTTCTGCCGGGCCAGGCCGCACGCAGCTACCCCTTGTTGAATTTGAATGAGGACACCGAGAACGTCTATTTGGAGGCTCTGGCTCCCGGTCTGGACCCCGAGTCTTTGGATGTTACGGTGCGCGACGATGTGCTTCGGGTCGCGGGCGAGAAGCCGTCCGTGAATCCAGACATTAAGGCGGAGGCTTTTCATCGCAATGAGCGTAGCGCGGGACGGTTCGTGCGGACGCTGAGCCTTCCCGCAAGCGTCGATGCCGCCAAGGTGAAGGCGAAATATGCGAACGGCTTGCTGACCATCACATTGCCGAAAGCGGAAGAAGCCAAGCCAAAGCAAATCGAAGTAGCGGTGAGTTAAGGGCAAGCATTCTGAGGACAACGAGTTTTAGTGCAAGGAGGTGTTGACCATGAAAGAAGGAACAGTGCCGGAAAAAACCCAGCAGCGGGAACCTGAGGTCCCGGATACGCGTGAAGAATCGCGGACGCTGGTGCCCCCGGTGGATATATTTGAAAACAAGGATGGACTGGTGGTCGTAGCGGACTTGCCCGGCGTCAAGAAGGAAGCCGCCGATGTGCGGGTCGAGAACGGTATCCTCACGCTTAAAGCCGCCGCGAAGAGCGAACTTCCCGGGGAACCGCTTCGGCATGAGTACCAGCTGCGGAACTATTTTCGTCAGTTCCAGCTCAGTGAAGAGGTCGACCAGGAGAAGATCAAGGCTGAGATGAAGCATGGCGTGCTGATCATTAACCTGCCCAAGCGCGAGGAGACCAAGCCCAAGCAGATTAGCGTGCAAGTGTCATAACAATCCTGGAGCGGGCCGGCGCGATGTTCCGCGCCGCCCGCGCCGTGAACGAACTCGAGAAAAGGAGGTGACGCGATATGGCCAAATTCCTTCCAGCAACTTGGCGGAATTCCGCCGAGGAACTGCGGGATCGCGTCATGCACACGGTCGACCGTTGGCTGCCCGCCACCTGGCGGCGTGAATCGCCGGTGGACATGCGTAATTGGCCGCCAGGCTTCGTTACACGTGGCGCGCCCGTGATTGACCTCGAGGAAACCGATGACGAGGTTATTGTGACGGTGGAGCTGCCCGGCCTTAACAAAAGCGATTTCAATGTGGAAGTTGACGGGCGACGCTTGATCTTGCGCGGCGAACGAAAGGCCTCGCACGAAGAAAAAGGTCGCACGTACCACTATTCCGAATGCGCGTACGGCTCGTTTTACCGGTCCGTACCGCTTCCGTGCGAAGTCGAGGTCGATAAGAGCAAGGCCAAGTATAAAAAAGGCGTGCTCACGGTGACGTTGCCCAAGACCGCCGAGGCCAAGGCCCGCACCACGCGCGTGAAAGTAGACTGAACGTCCAAGCGCGAAATGTGTATACCGCGGCTCCCTGTACCCGAGCGCGGGAAGGGGGCTGGAGCTGTTGAAAAAGCTCTGGAATCAATTGAATTAAGCGAAGAACAGGGACTGACCATGTGGTTTGCGCAGCAAAGCGTGGTCTGCCTCGAAAATTCTTGTCTCCTGCGGTGTGAGACCGGCGTCCTCGCCGGTCGATCTTATTTTCATGGTCTACGGGTGGGCCGAAGGACTCATGGGTCGCTGCCTCGAAAATTCCTATTTGCTCTCAAGTGGTTTCAGGCGTTCGCCGTAGCGGGGGCGGGCTCGCCTCGATTTCTGCTTACGCAGGAATGACGGTGGGAACCGGGCCTTCCGTTTTCTCGTGAACCGCCCCATTGTTCTCTTATTTCATTATGGGCAATAAGACTTTTTTCAAAAAGTGCAGTGCTGCCTTTATAATCTATTCCCT
>JAWODE010000194.1:0-17275 GCA_046483455.1 Candidatus Hydrogenedentota bacterium
TGAAGTCGCGCGAAAGGGCTTTGGCGAGCAGCACGCCGACCGTACTCTTGCCAACCCCCGGCATACCGATAAGCACGATGTTGCTGTCGGACCTTTTCAAGGCGTTCTGCATGAAAAGTCCCACCTATCCGGCGGTTCCGTTACGTCGCCGGCAATTGCATGTTGCGTTTTTTCAAATAGGTGACGATTTCTTTTGGAATGCCGTGAGACGCGAGCGCGTCTTCAAAATCTTTCATTTGAGCCCTCGAGGGAAGCGTGGCGAAGGCTTCGCGAATGCGCGGCATCTGGGCACCCACCATCCGCTTGATAGCGCTTTCGCGAAGTTCGGCGGCACTCTCGAGGGTAGCGGTCGCTTTCTGTATGAGGTTCTTAATGCGCCGGAACTCGCTGTCGCTGACGTCGTCTTCCCGAAGCCGGGCCTGGAGCTTTTGACGTGAGGTCATGGCGAGACGGTGCAATTGACGCGTGACCTCGAGCGCCCCGTCGAAATCGCCCCGGCGGATTTGCAGTTCGACCACAAGCGACGAGATTTTAAGTCGGCTTTGGGGATTCTCGAGGCGCAGGTCGGTCACCAGCGCGCGGCGAAATTGTTCAAGGGCCAGGGCAAGTGCGTCCTGCTCGTTGCGGGGCACATCCTTCCACAGGGAGGCCAACCGGTCCATCAATGTGGCATGAGGAAGAAAATGGGCGCGCCTCTGGCGGCGCTTTTCGTCTTCATCGGGCGCTTGAACGAGGGCGGCTTCTTCCTGTGCATCGCGCAGAAGGCCGGAAGCATCGCGGAACGCCAAGTCGCGCAGCTCGTGTAGCCTCTCTTCGAGTTGCGCCTGCGCCGACATGAGCGGCTCGATGCACAAGGGGTAGGGATTATGCCATTCGTCGGGCGCCGAACGCGCCAATTCGTCAGTGCGTTGCTGGGCCAGACGCTCGAGGGCTTCCCATTGCTCGTGGTAGCGTTTCTGCACTTCTTGCAATTCTTCGGCGGCCGCGAGCAGTTGAGGCGAGCAGCCGGCGTCCTCTTCGGGGGATGTTTCCGCGGTGGACGCATCCGGTTCGAGACCTTCGGGCAGGCCCTGCTCGCGCTCGCGGTACAGCCAAGCGATCCGCAGGTAGAGACGCCCCAGCTTGTAGGGGTCCTGCATCTCTTTCTCGACCAGCGAATGGATCAAGACCGCAAGAAAATGAAGACGCAAGGCCACTTCAAAATCGATATCCTCGTAGTCGATATTCTGGCCGAGCAGTTGAAAAAGCGTGTTGTCGGAAGCGGACGTCTTGAACGCCTTCACCGTCGCCATGCCCGACTCGGTTTCAAAGCACTTGTTGAATTCCTCGGCTACGTCGGTATAAAAGCATTTCGGACAGAAATACAAGGCGTAATAAAGAGGATTCACGCACTCCACATTGTCGTTTGTCCACTTATAGCGTACCGCATGCTGGTCCGGCTCCGTTTCCTCGATGGTAAAGATACGACGCCGAAAAAAGCGGTGCCCGGTTTTCTCGTGACATACCGGACACGCCATATCTTTGAAAACAAAAGGTGACTGTTTCGACGGCATAATACTCCCCTGCAGAAAAAAAGATTATGCGTATTGATGCGCGAGTTTCTTCTTAAATAAGCGTACCGCATATCCCGCAAAAACGCGAATCTCGAAAAAGTGGATGCGGAAAAACGTGACTTTGCGAGAGATCGCATAACCACGGAACCGGCCTAGCGGCGGATGGCGTCTACGAGCTTGCCCGCGTGAATCTGACAAATCGCCAGGGCGAGGGCATCCGCGGCGTCGTCGGGTCGGGGCAGAGCTTCGAGGTTCAGCAAAATTTTGACCATCTCCTGCACCTGTTTTTTGGTGGCCTTACCGTATCCAACGACGGCGTTCTTGACCTCGAGGGGCGAAAACTCGCCAATCGGGCGGTGCGAATGAGCGGCGGCGAGAGCGATGACGCCCCGGGCCTCGGCTACTTTGAGACCGGTGGTAACGTTGCGGGCGAAATAAAGCTTTTCGATGGCTACGGCATCCGGTGCATAGGTTTCGAACAGCGCGGTCGCCTCCTCATGGACCATGCGGAGCCGCTCGGCAAAGTGCATGCCGGAAGGCGTGGTAATGACGCCGTGCGCGATGTGTTTCAGGCGTGTTCCCTTGCCCTCGACTACACCGTAGCCGGTTGTCGCGGTGCCGGGATCAAAGCCTAAAACGCGCATTACTCCTCGAGGGCCGCGGCCATTTCCTCTTCTGGTATGTCGAAGTTAGCGAAAACGTTCTGTACGTCGTCTTGGTCTTCGAGGGCTTCCATCATTTTCAAGACGGACGATGCGGCGCTGCCCTCCACCCGCACGGTGGTTTTGGGCACCATGGTGAGTTCGACGCTCTCGGGAGACAACCCCATGCCCTCGAGACTTTCCGAGACCGCGTGCAGGTCTTGAGGTTCGGTCGTAATGACAAACACGTCGTCGCTGTCCATGTCGACATCTTCCGCCCCCGCCTCGATGGCCTTCTCGAACATCTCTTCCTCGCTCGTGCCGCCCCGTGGAATGGCTATACTGCCCTTCTGCTCGAAATTCCACACGACGGCCCCGTTCTCCGCCATGGACCCGTTGTATTTGGTGACGAGATGGCGGATTTCGGCGACGGTACGGTTTTTGTTGTCGGTAAGCACATCGATGATCAACGCAACGCCGCCGGGACCGTAAGCCTCGTACCGGGCTTCTTCGTAAGTTACACCGGGCAGTTCGCCCGTACCCTTTTTGATGGCGCGGTCGATGTTGTCTTTGGGCATATTTTCGGCCTTGGCCGACAACAACACCGTCCGCAGACGGGGGTTCATATCGGGGTCGCCACCGCCGAGTTTCGCGGCCACGCTGATCTCTTTCGCCAGACGCGAGAATACCTTGCCGCGCTTTGCGTCCTGGGCGCCCTTCTTCCGCTTAATTGTGCTCCATTTGGAATGACCGGACATGTTCAGCTATCTCCAGTGCCCAATTGTGATTACGCTCCTCTGGCAGCTCCCTGCCGGAATTCCAGTATAGCAGCCGGAGCCGTTATCCTGCAATCGGAAGATGCGCAGAGGATACCTCGTCCGACTCATCATTCGGATCGGATCAATCGCCCGGATTCTTTCCCTTTTATTGCGTGCTCTTCAGCTTGAACAGGTTGACAATTTCCTGCAACAGAACCCTCGATGAAGCGCCCTGGCCACTCAATCCCCTTTTTCGCCCTTTTCCATGGCCATTTCGTATACTCCACCGTGAAATTGGTACGGAAAACAGCCATGGGGGAAGCGATGAAAAGACTGCTCGGGTTATTGGTGATCGGTTTCGCAGCCGGCGCGGCCGTGGGTGCTGAACCACCCTGTACCGAAACGCAGGGTCCCACACGCGCGCTGGGGCTCTTCAAACCCGGCGAGCCGGTCTCTCTCGAGGAGGGTTTTGCCGCGCCGACGCCGATCTCGCGCGTGCAGTGCTGGTGGCAATGCCATGGAAGCGCATTTACCAGAGCCGAGATCACCCGTCAGCTCGAACAGTTCCGCGACAAAGGGATGGGCGGTGTGACCGTCAAAGACACGTTGGCCATGCCCCGGACGCCCGAGACAGAACATATCGAAGACATCGCCTTTATGTCGGAGAAGTGGCTCGATATGTTTGCCCACATCGTGTCGGAATGCGAACGCTTGGGGCTCATTTGCCGAAGCCGCCTCGGGAGCGGTTGGAACGCGGGCGGCCCTTGGGTCACCCCCGCGATGTCGTCCCAGGAAATGCGTTTTGCGCCATCGGAGAATCTCGAAGGGCCGAGGCGCTTTGAAGGCGTCATTCCGCGCGACGATGAGGGTAATCCTACCAATGAGCTCCTCGGTAGCAACAACGTTTTCGTGTTGGGCGTGCGGGAGGACGAGGACACCGTTGTGAACCTGACCAGCCGCATTGGCGAAGACGGCTTCCTCACGTGGAACGTGCCCGAAGGCACGTGGCGCGTGCTCTCCTGCTTTATGGCGCCGTCAGGCATCGAATTGCTCTCCGCAAGCCCCTCGGGGCACGGCTTGCACCACGATCATCTCAGCGAGGCGGGGACGGACCTCCAGTTGCGCAAAGTGGCCCGGCCCATGCTCAATACACTGGGAGGTTTCGAAGATACAGCCTTTGATGGCTTCAACGTGGACAGTTGGGAACTGGGCAAACCGACCTGGACCCCCGGTTTTCGCCGGAAATTCATCAAACGGCGCGGCTACGACCCCGTGCCGTACCTCCCCGTGCTCGCGAAAGTGAAACAGGACCGATTCCATGGCGCAAAAGCGGAGCCGGGCATCTCGGAGAAAGGGAGGCGGTTCCTGTTCGACATGCGCACCACGGTCAGCGACCTTATCGTCGAAACCCATTACCGGCGCGTGAGCGACTGGTGCCGGGCACAGGGGGTGCCATTGGAAGCCGAGGCGGGCGGCGGACCCGGCCATGGACTCCCCAAGGACTTCATCAAGGCCCAGGGCGCAGTCGATATCCCCATGGGCGAGTTCTGGATGCGCGGGCGCTCGTACGTGAAGATTGCATCGTCGGCCGCGCATGCTTATGGCAAGCGCCTGGTGGCCCTCGAGTCCTTTACGGAAACGCAAAACCACTTCGCCATTGCGCCTTCGGCCATGAAACGGCGCGCGGACGAGGCCTTCCTGCTCGGCGGAAACTACTTCACGGCGGCGGTGGTCGAATACTCGCCCAAAGAAGCCGGTCGGCCCGGCTGGGTACACAACGCGGGGCCTCACCTCAATCACACGCAGACCTGGTGGCCGTTCGCACGACCTTTCTTCGACTACCTGGCGCGGTGTTCGTTTATGCTGCAATCTGGACGCGACGTAGCCGACGTGGCGGTGTACTACACATTTCGCACCGGCGAAACCTCGATTTGGGCGGCGCCGGCCGATGACGACCTCAGCAAACGGTCCAAAGCTTTCGCCTTCGATTACGTCAACGATGAGTTGATCCAGCAGCACATGAGGGCGGAAAACGGCCGTTTGGTAATGAATTCCGGTGCTTCGTATCAGATGCTCTACATCATTCCCACCCCGGAACCGACCATGCCACTCGAGACCATGCGGGCGATACTTCAACTTACGAAACAGGGCGCCACGGTCGCGTGGGCAGGGAAAAAGCCTGACCGCTGCCCCGGCCTCACGGACTTTCCTAAATGCGACGAAGCAATGAAGACAACAGCGGATGCGCTTTGGGTACAGCGAACGTTCACCCACTTCAAAACCCATGACTATGACCAACTCGTGCCCCTGCTCGAGGCTGGCCCCTATCCGCCGAGCTGGTCAACCAGGGACGATCAACCCCTGCGTTTCGTACACCGCCGCACACACGATGCGGATATCTTTTTCGTCGTGAATCGGGCGGATTGGCCTGTGACGACCCCGGTATTGTTCCGCGTGGCGGACCGCACGCCCCAGGCATGGGATCCGGTATCCGGGGAGATCACCGCGGTAGCTTACAAAATCACATCCGACGGTGCGCACGTGACCGTCGAGCTTCCTGCTTACGGCTCGGTCTTTATCGTTTTCCGGGAAAGCCCCGCATCCGCACAGCCAAAACCGAAATATGCGGACGAAATCGTTACAGTAAACGGTCCGTGGACGTTGTCGTTTCCTGAAAGCCGCGGCGCACCCGAGATGGTTGAACTGGACGTCCTGCGCTCGTGGACGAAATTCGAGCAAGCCGACATCAAGCACTTCAGCGGTATCGCGACCTATACGACGGAATTCGAGTTGTCCGCCCAGCCTCCCGAGCAGGCTGCGCTCGATTTGGGAAGCGTGCGGGAGGTCTGCCAAGTCGCATTGAACGGAACCCCAGCGGGCATCGCGTGGCATGCGCCGTACCGCATCGACGTAAGCGGGCTCCTCGTTGAAGGCAGAAACACCCTTGAGATTCGCGTAGCTAATTTGTGGCACAATCGCATTGTGGGCGATGCGGAACTGACCCCGGCGCAACGCGTTTCACGCATCGTGCCGGAAACGCATTACGAAGCCATGAAGGGCAAGGGACTGGTCACATCGGGCCTTTTGGGTCCCGTGCATATTTTGGCTGCCTCGACCGGAAACTAGCCCCGTGGAGCTGGGGCTTTCGTGTCCACCACTGGCGGGCGTGGCCGCCGTAAGAAGGCAGGTGAGAGGCCTGCGGTCTACGAGAACAGTAGGACCCATGTCAGACATAAGTGAGGGGAACCATGAGCAAGCAAATTGGACGACGGGATTTTCTCAAGACCCTCGGGGCAGTCTCGACGGCGTGTGCCATGGGGGGTTGTGCCCATTTGAGGGCGGCGCGACGTGGACGCAAGAAGCGGCCGAACATCGTCTATTTTCTGGCAGACGATCTGGGCTACGGCGACCTCACCTGCCAAAATCCCGAAAGCAAAATCCCGACCCCCAACATTGACCGCCTGGCCGCGGAAGGCATTCGGTTTACCGATGCCCATTCGCCCGCGGCGGTGTGCACGCCCACGCGCTACGGTATTCTCGCCGGCCGCTACTGCTGGCGCACGCCGCTCAAAAAGGGCGTCCTCTGGCCCTGGGACGCGCCCTTGATCGAAGCGAACCGCCTTACGGTGCCTTCGCTCCTGAAACGCCATGGCTACCATACCGCCTGCATTGGTAAATGGCACTTGGGATGGGATTGGCCGACTAAGGACGGCACGCGCATCAACGACGCCGTATCGCAAGGGAAATGGGACCGAGAAGTGCGCGAGCCCTGGGGCGACAAAATCGACTTCACCAAACCTATCGCGAACGGGCCGACCACACGCGGGTTCGATTACTATTTTGGCACCTCCGTCCCCAATTTCCCGCCGTACTGTTTTATCGAAAACGATTGTACGGTCGGCATCCCCACGGAAAAGAAGCCGAAGGAGATGTTCGGGCATCCCGGCCCCATGCTTGCCGGGTGGAAACTCGAGGAAATCCTCCCACAACTCGGACACAAAGCGGTGGAATACATCCACGAGCGCGCGGAATCGCCCGACAGTCCCTTCTTCCTGTATTTCGCTTCGACCGCCCCGCATACGCCCATCGTACCGGCGGAACAGTTCTTCGGGAAGAGTGACGCGGCGCGGTACGGCGACTTCGTGTGCGAGGTCGATTGGACGGTCGGGCGCATCCTAAAAGCCCTCGACGATACCGGTCTTGCGGACAACACCCTCGTGATCTTCTCGAGCGACAACGGATCACCCGCCCGGAACGGCGAAAATGCGAGCGGACCTGCTGGGTCGGTGGTGGAAGACACGGGGCACAATCCCAGTTGGTATTTGCGCGGCATGAAAGCCGACATCTGGGAAGGGGGACACCGCGTGCCGTTCCTTGCGCGCTGGCCCGGACAGATTCCGAAAGCCGTCGTGAGCAACGAGTTGGTCTGTCAGTCCGACCTGATGGCGACTTGCGCGGCATTGCTCGGGGACACGCTGCCCCCCAATGCCGGCGAGGACAGCCACAACATCCTGCCGGCGCTACAGAACAAACGCTGCCTCGGGCTCACCCGCGAAGCGGTGGTCCACCACTCCGGAAACGGCGTGTTCGCCATTCGCCAAGGCAAATGGAAACTCATCACGCACCTGGGCTCGGGCGGCTGGACATCGCCGAAATCGAAGAAGCCCGAACCCGGCGGGCCCAATGGTCAGCTCTATGACATGTCGCGAGACATCTCTGAGCGCCGGAACCTTTGGCTGGAACATCCCGACGTGGTCGAGCGGTTGACGGCCCTCTTGGAGCGATATAAGAGCGAGGGTCGGTCGGTGCCGCGTATGTTTGGCATATCCAGCGTAAAGGGTGCGAACGTGTGAAGGGCGTGAAGGGAGGGGGAACCACGGCACAGCGGGATGTGCAATGGATAATAGGGACTTGATGGACCGTAGGAACGGCCCAGAAAGCCTATTATCCAGTTCATCGGTAAGCCCGGGCCTAGAATGCGAAATTGTTGGGGTCGGGTCCGAAACGCTTTCCGCGGTCCAGTGCGTCGATGGCTTCCATGTCTTCCTCCGAGATTTCGAAATCGAAGATGTCCGCGTTGGCGGCAATGCGGTCCCGATGCACCGATTTAGGAATGGTGATGACTTCGTGCTGCAGGTCCCAGCGCAGGACGAGTTGGACCGCCGACTTGCCGTATTTGGCGCCCAGCCTGGTTAACGTGGGCTCTTCCGCCGCGTTACCTTTCATCAGGGGGCTCCACGCTTCCACTCGGATTTCGTGCTCGCTGCAAAAACCAAGGAGGTCGGACTGGACAAGATAGGGATGAAATTCGACCTGATTTACCATGGGTACGATTTTGGCGCCGGCCAACAGGTCTTCTAAGTGGGGGACAAGAAAATTGCTGACCCCGATGGCTTTGGCTTTTCCCGCGCCGTAGAGTTCCTCCAAAGCTCTCCAGGTATCCTGGAATTTGCCGGCGACGGGCCAATGAATCAGGTACAAATCGACGTAATCCATGCCGAGGCGCTGTAGACTGGCCTCAAATGCCTTCAGGGTCCTGTCATAGCCCTGATCGCTGTTCCAGACCTTCGTGGTGATAAACAGTTGCTCGCGGGGCACGCCGCTTCGGCGCACCCCCTCGCCAACGCCTTCCTCATTGTTGTACACCGTGGCGGTGTCGATGCTGCGGTAGCCTATGTCAACGGCCCACTGGATGGCCTGCTCGACTTCGCCGCCTTGGGAAGCCCGGAATACCCCCAGACCCAGCCAGGGCATGTCGACACCGTTATGAAGGGTGGTACAGTCGGCAATGCTTTGCATTATCCAAGTCTCCTTGTGCTTTGCTGCTGAAATTCCCGGTTATGAAAGCAACACTTAGGATGTGCACATCATTTCATACAAACCTGACACCGGTAATCAAGCATTCTATGTTACACTAAGCCTATTCACACAGGAGGAGTATACCGCGGGCTGCAAATATGCAGCCTACATTGGAGGGCGCGATCATGCACGAGCACAAACCTCATTCCGGATGTTGCGGCTGTTCTCTGGGTCCCATCGAGCGGCGGAAGTTCCTCAGCGCCTTGGGCACGACCGCCGGTGCGGCGGCGGTAACCGGCTGCGCAACAACGGCTGCGAAGCCCGGTGTCATGGCGGCAGCCCGCCCCAAACCAAGTCTCGAAAAGAAAGCTTTGGTGGTGCAACCGGCGCTTGCGTACCACATCTACAAACGACGCGAGCAGACCAGTTGGCGACCGTGGGGCGGATTGCACAACGAAGCCGACGTTGCACAGGAAGTCAAACGGATCGAGGGCGAACTCGAGGCTCTGTCGAACAAGGCGGAGTTCCCCATTACCTTCAAACCGGTGGCCCATATTCGCAACGATAAGGAGGCGGCGGCCCTGCGCGACCAACCGGCCGACCTTATGCTCATCTACGGCGCGACCGCTGGTGTGAGCGTGATGGAAAACCTAATCTCCCCCGACCGCTACAACATGGTGTTCGTACGCCACAAATCCGGCCCGGTCTACCTGTGGTATGAGATCGTTCATCCCCGCTTGTTGCGTAAAACCGTGGACGAGTACGGCCAACCCGGCCTTGAAACCTGTGACGTGGTCGTCGACGAATATGACGACGTCTTGTGGCGGCTTCGTTCGCTCTATGCCCTCAAGAATACCGTCGGCTCGAAGATCGTTTGCATCGGAGGACCCAGCGGATGGGGGGCGGGTGGCCAAAAAGCCCCTGAGATTGCCGCGAACCTGTGGAAAATGGACATGATAGATTTCCCGTACGAGGACTTGGGCGCCCGGATCAAGGCGGCCCGGGCGGATGCCGAGCGCGTGCAGCGGGCGGAAGCCGAAGCGGCGGAATACCTGAAAACCCCGGGGACGCATCTGAAGACCGACGTCGGTTTCGTCAACAGGGCGTTCCTGTTGACCGAAATCTTCGAGGAAATCATGGCCGAGGCGGGTGCACAAGCCATCACGGTAAATCATTGCATGGGCACGATCATCCCCTTGTCCGAGACAACGGCCTGCCTTCCCCTGAGCCTGATTAACGACGCCGGTGCACTGGCCTTTTGCGAATCGGATTTTGCCGTGATTCCATCGGGCGTATTGCTGCACCACATCGCCTCGATGCCGGTATTCCTGCAGGACCCGACCTATCCGCATCATGGCGTCATTACCTTGGCCCACTGCACCGCCCCGCGCAGAATGGATGGCAAACATCGCGAAGAAGCGTACATTGTCACCCATTATGAGTCGGACTATGGTGCGGCGCCCAAGGTCAATATGCACATCGGCGAGACCGTCACCGTTATCGATCCGGATTTCCACGACACGAAATGGCTCGCGTTCCGTGGGACCATTAAGGACAATCCGTTCCTGGATATCTGTCGGTCTCAGGTCGATGTGACCATCGAGGGCGATTGCGACCGTCTCGCACGCGATATGCGCGGATTCCACTGGATGCTGTCATACGGGGACCACCTTAAAGAGACAGGCTATGCCATCCGTAAACTCGGCATCGACTGGTACAACCTTTCCGACGAGAAGACGGTCGAGGCATAGCATAAACAACCGCGAAAACCGCTTAGTCCGATGCTGTCGCACGAGTGACTGAGGGGGGACATCCAGCGTGCGTAACGATTCCGTGAGTGCGATTCGCGACGGCCTTGAAGAGGCTGCGTCTTCGATTCTGTCATAAACACCGTTCGGGCGGGCGACTTTCTCTGTCAAAACAGGTAGGATAGTGCCGAGGGTTTCAGAATTTCGCGCCAAAACGTCGAGGGAGGGAAATCCATCATGCCGGATAAGGAAGAGAAGGTTTCAGATTTCAGGTACGACACAGGCAAGGCCCGGATTCCGTGGGCGGCGATCGGGGAGCATGTGCGCGAAGAAGACATTCTGGCCCTCGTCAGCTTTTTACTGCGCCCCACCAAGGGCAAAGAGAAGGAATACGATGCGCAGTTGAAAAAGCTCGAGGCGCGCCTCGCAAAACTGGGCCAAGTCTCGACCCCAACCGGGAAACTCAGCCTGGCCGGCAACGTGCAGGCCCTCGAAGAAAAGGCCGCCAAATTCCTCGGAGCGAAACACACGGTATTCCTCACCAACGCGACGGTCGGATTCGAGATCGCTTTCAAGTACGCGGGGCTCAAACCCGGCGACGAGGTTATCGCCCCTGCCATCACGTTTATCGCAACCATCGCCTATCCGCTCGCCCTCGGGGCCAAGGTCGTGCTGGCCGACGTCGACCCCCGCAGCCTCAACATGGACCCGAAGGACGTCGAGCGAAAAATCACGAAGAAAACCAAGGCGATCATTCCGGTCCACCTCGGAGGTTATCCCGTCGACATGGCCCCCATCATGAAACTGGCGCGGAAACACAAGCTGACGGTGATCGAAGACGCCGCCCATGCGTTCGGGGCCTCCTACCGCGGCAAAATGCTCGGCACCATCGGCCACTTCGGCGCGTTCAGTTTCCACGAGGTCAAGAACATCACATCGTTGGGCGAAGGCGGCATTCTGGCATCGAACACGGCGTTCGGGAAAGAATTGCGGCGTGCCCGGTTCCTTGGGATCGACATGTCGCGCTCAATCCGGAACTGGTTATACGACGTGCGTGCTTTCAAAGGGAAAGAAGGAAATTTTTATACAGGCAATTACTCGACCACCGAAATCCAGGCCCTTGGACTACTCTCGCAGATGAAGCGGCTCCCCATCATTATCAGGAAGCGGAGAAAGGCGGCTGAATATCTCAACAGGCGGCTCGGCAAAGTCGACGGCATCCTCGTTCCGCCCGCGGACACCGACCAGATCAAAAGCACCCATCACCTCTACCTGCTGCAGATCGACCCTGACAAAGCAGGGGGCGATGTCCAGGCACTCAAGAAGAAACTCGACGCGCGCGGCATCGTGCAAATCCCCCATTTCGCGCCGCTGTACAAATTCAGCGTCATGAAACAACTCGGCTATGACACCGCCGCTATCGAGAAGACCTGTCCCGTCGCGGAAGAGGCATTCCAACACCGCTTCACCCATCTCCCCCTCTACGATTTCAGCAAGGATCAGTTGCGCTACCTCGCCGACGCTGTAGTCGAGTCGGTCGAGGAGATGAAACGCGGTACGTGAATTGCAGGCTTGGGCATGACGATCTCGTACCTTGCGCCGAACAACACAAGGAGAATCCTATGACCTCGCGCATCATTCTCGTCGTACTGCTTTTGTCCTTTTCGCTCGGCGCCGTCGCCAGGGCGGCTCAAATGGAAGAGAAAAGCCTCTGGTACCGCCAGCCGGCCAAAACGTGGACGGAGGCCCTCCCGCTGGGTAACGGACGCCTGGGCGCGATGGTGTTCGGCGGTGCGCCGGAAGAGCGCCTGCAACTCAACGAAGAAAGCCTCTGGGCCGGCGAACCGGTCGACGTGTACCCCGAGAATTTCAAAGAACATCTTGCCGAAGTACAGCGGTTGGTATTGGAGGGAAAGATCAAAGAAGCCCGTGCGTTCGGCCTCGAGCATCTGACCCAATCCCCCACCTCCTTTCGTTCCTACGAACCGCTCGCCGATTTGTGGCTCGAAATGGACCATGGCGCCGAGGTCTCGGAATACCGCCGGGACTTGGTCCTTAATACGGGCATAGCAACGACGCGCTACACCGCCAATGGCGTTGTATTTCATCGCGCGGTTTTCATTTCGGCGGTGGATGACGTGCTGGCGATGCGCCTCTCGGCCTCAGAGCCCGGCAACATCATCGCAAAAATACGGCTTGCCCGCGAAAAAGATATGACAATCGCGGCGGGGGGAAATCACCGCCTCAACATGGATGGACAAATAGTCGATGTTGCCGCGCCGGAAGGATATGACGACAATCCCGGCGGCTCAGGGCCGGGTGGACCCCACATGCGCTTCGCGGGACGGTTGCACGTTATCGCGACCGGCGGGTCGGTGCGTGCGGACGGGGACGCCCTTGTAATCGACCGAGCCGATGAAGCCCTCATTCTGTTCACTGCCGCGACGGACTACGCACTCGATAAGATGGATTTCGACCGCTCCATCGACCCGGCCACCAAGGCTGCCGACATTCTCGATAGAGCCGCCGCGAAGTCCTGGGAGCAACTTCGCGAAGACCACGTCGAGGAGCACCGCGCTCTCTTTGACCGCGTATCTCTTGACCTCGGGGCAAGCGGTGCATCGAATCTGCCGACCGACCAACGTCTCGCGAAGGTGAAAGACGGCGCCATGGACCCGGCACTGGCGGCTTTGTACTTCCAATACGGGCGCTATTTGCTGATGTCGAGTTCGCGCCCGCCGGGGCGGTTGCCGGCCAACCTTCAGGGCATCTGGAACGACAAAATGTGGGCGCCATGGGAAGCGGACTACCATCTCAACATTAATCTCCAAATGAACTACTGGCCTGCGGACCTCTGCAATCTGTCGGAGACCGTCGCGCCCCTGGCGAATTGGCTCAACGAACTCAGTAAACGCGGCCGGGAGACCGCCCAACGGCTTTACGGCGCGGACGGCTGGGTGGCGTTTCTATCCACGAACCCCTTTGGCCGCACCACCCCCGCCGGCTCGAACAAACAGTCGCAATTCATGAACAGCGTGCTCGATCCCCTGCCCGGCGCATGGATGGCCATGACCCTGTGGCGGCATTACGAATTCACACAGGACCGCGCATTCCTCAAAAACGAAGCGTACCCGGTCTTAAAGGGCGCCGCGCGGTTCATCGAGGATTATCTCGTCGAGCATGACGGCACGCTGGTGATCGTACCGTCGACCTCGCCGGAGAATGCCTACATTCACCCCGAAACCGGCGAAGCCCTCCGCATTACGCGCGCCTCCACGTATCACATGATGATTGTACAGGCGGTTTTCGAAGCGGTCATCGAAGCCTCCCGCATACTCGACGTGGATGCGGAACTCCGCACGAAGCTTCAGTCCGCGCTAACAAAACTCCCGCCCATTCAGACCGGCGCCGATGGCACCATTCAGGAATGGATCGAGGATTACCAGGAGAAAGAACCCGGCCACCGCCACATGTCGCATCTCATTGGGTTCCATCCTTTCTCGCTGATCACCGAGGATAACAAACGGCTGTATTCCGCGGCGGAGAAAACCATTGAACGGCGTCTCGCTCACGGCGGAGGACACACCGGCTGGAGCCGCGCCTGGATCATCAATTTCTGGGCCCGGTTCAAAAATGGCGACGAAGCATGGAAGCACGTCCAGGCGCTGCTGGCGAAATCCACTTTCCCGAACCTGCTCGACAACCATCCCCCCTTCCAGATCGACGGTAATTTCGGGGGGACGGCCGGTATCGCGGAGATGCTGATTCAGAGCCACGCCGGCGAAATCGAACTCCTGCCTGCGCTGCCGTCCGCCCTCCCAAACGGCAACGTAACCGGTTTACGCGCCCGGGGCGGGTTCGAGGTGGACATCGCCTGGCAAGAGGGGGCTTTGCGGAAAGCGGTGATCAAGTCGTCGAAGGGCGGGCCGCTACAGCTCCGCTACCGCGATACCGTGCGCAAAATCCAAACCACTCCGGGCCAAGTCCTGACGCTTGACGCAGACCTGTAGGCCTGCGCGCACCCGCCCGAGGGTCTATCCAGTCGCCTGCCGACGCCTCGAGGACCACGTAAGCGGCCGATCGTTGAACCGGAATTGCTAACCCAGATATTTCACAGCTTTCAACTGGTCAGCATCCGAGCCTTGCGCAAACAGCTTTGCATCAACGTATTGCGGTTTTCAAACCCCTTAGCCTGCTGTGAAATATCCCAAACAGTCTGTGTGCAGAAAAAACATATGCTTTGTTCACAACCCAAGTCTGCGCATTTCTCACCACCGCGGACACGCCTGCGGTGGTGAGAAATGCGGGCTAACTGCTCGGTGCAAGCGAAACCATCTCGTGTTTCTCCGCGGATTCGTAAGCGGCCACGGTCACCTCGACGGCCTTCAATCCGTCCTCGCCGGTGATGCTCGGCTCGCGTTTCTCGTCCACCGCGGTCACGAAATCCTTCACCAATGCCAGGTCCGGATTCCCGCCCCAGTAGTCCCAAACGACCTTCCTATTGGCGTCGTCGTAGACATGAAGTTTCTGATTGAACGCATCGACGCTCACCACGCCCTTCTCGCCGATCAATTCAAGCGTGACGTCGCCCCAGGTAGGAAAGGTCGCGGCGCGGTTCCAACTCGCGATGTGCGACACAATAACGCTGCCCTCCATCTCCATGTGGAGACTGCCAACGTCATCGACGTCGATCTCCGGACGCAGGAGATGGCCGTTTTCGCAGTAGACTTTCGTAAAGTCCTTGCCGAGCATCCATCGCAATAGGTCGGCCACATGCACCGTGTGGTCCATGGTTGCTCCGCCGCCGGCCAATTCGCGTTGGGCGAACCAGCCACCGGGGAATTGTCCGTTGTTGGTGCATGAGGCGGCGTAAATCTCCCCATACACGTCCTTATCCAACTCCTCTTTGACCGCCATTACCGATGGGATATACCGGCAGGGGAATGCCGTCCCAAGGCCGACCCCGGCTTTCTTACAGGCCTCGAGCATCGCCCGGCAATCCTCGACGGTGGGCGCCAATGGTTTCTCGCAAAGGACCCATTTCCCCGCGGCTGCGGCTTGCTCGACCATCGCACGATGTTTCACGTTCTCCGACGTGACGATCACCCCGTCCACATCCAGGGCGAGGAAATCATCCATCTTTTCCACGAACGTTGTGTCAAACGCCTTGGCCTGTGCTTTGCTCCGCTTGAGATCGTCGTCCCAGATTGCGGTCAGTTCCGCTTCGGGCAATTCGTTCAAACAGGCCGCATAACTCAGCGCATGGATGTGCGCGAAACTCATCATTCCGATCTTGGCCATGGTGCATCTCCTCATAAAAATCCGGGACTCGGGGTCTCTAAAATTCGACAGGCTGCCCTGTTTGAGCGGATTCCAGGGCTCCGAGGGCCATCCGCACCGCCCAATGGGCATCGTCAGGCGTGACTTTCGGCTCCGCCTTACCCTCGATCCACGCCAGAAAGTCTTCCCATTCGAGCTGGTACGGACTCACCAACACCGGGCTGCCCGGCACGATGGTGCTTGCCCCGGCGCCCGCCCCCTGGCGCAATTGCGCGGCAATCGGCGCTTCGTTGCTATCAAAAGTGACCATGCCCTTGTCGCCGCAGAGCTCTACTTTCACCTGGAATCCGCTGGGATGCGCCCAAGTGCCGACGATATTGCAGATCGCCCCGCTTTTCATGCGCATGGTCACCAAGGCGTAGTCGATCCGCTCGCTGAACACCCGCTTCAGATTTTGTGAAAAAACCCGTACGGGATCGCCGAAGACGTACCGCAACCAATCTATGTCGTGCACAATGGTGTCGAGCGTGACGCCTCCGCTCATATCCCAATCGGCGAACCATCCGAGTTTGCCGCCGGGGAAAATTCCGCCGCGGTAGGTCTTCACAAATCCCACATTACCGAGCTTTCCTGCATCCACCTGGGCCTTCATCGCCTCGAATTCCTGAAAGAAACGGAGCACATGGCCCACGTAAAGCTTGACACCCGCCTTCTCGACCGCCGCCAGCGCGTCCTCCACTTTCTTGATACTTCGCCCGAGCGGCTTCTCGCAAAAGATATGCTTACCGGCCTCTGCCGCGGCTTTGATGTACTCGGTATGCGTCGGAGTCGGCGTGCAGATGCCGACCACATCGAGGTCATCCCGTTTGCACAGGGCGAAGCAGTCGTCAACGGCATCCGCACCGAACTTCTCGGCCGCTTTGACCGCGTTCTCGCGGCTGATATCGCCGCACGCAACGACGTTGAGCCCCGCATTGGCCGCCATCTGGCAGTGCATGAGGCCCATCGTGTTGCAACCGATGATTCCAAGATTCATGGATTTCCTCCTCGATAGTTCACACGGTAGTCGCTGCCCCTGTCCCCCGCAATGCGTCGGTACAGGGCGATAATGGTTTTCAGACCGGTCAGCATACGCTCGGGCATCGCGTCCCTCGAGCACGCATACGGCCTGAATTCCACAGCCAACGCCCAGGGACTCATGAATCGTTCTACGAACGGGTTCTCCGTACCGCAGGGAGCTCACATTTTAACGGGAACCACCCCAAAGGGCAACGCCCGCCAAGTCAACGCTCGCTACGGCCCGGTACTAAACGTTGAAACGCACCAACACGATGTCGCCATCCTGAACGATGTAATCTTTGCCTTCGAGGCGCACGTGGCCGGCCTCCTTTGCCTTCGCCATCGATCCCGCCTTGATGAAGTCGTCGTAGTGCACGACTTCCGCGCGGATGAACCCGCGGGCGAGGTCGCTGTGAATGGTCCCTGCCGCATCCTGG
>JAWODE010000561.1:0-8971 GCA_046483455.1 Candidatus Hydrogenedentota bacterium
GGTCCACCAGGCGTAGTCCCGGGAAGCCATCACATCCCAGCGATAAATGGGATTGCCCCAATACTGGCCCGTGGACGAGAAGTAATCCGGCGGTACCCCGGCTACCATGGTGGGCAGGCCTTTTTCATCGAGGTGGAACACGTCGGGATGGCTCCATACGTCGCTGCTATCGTGGGCGACGTAGATGGGAATGTCGCCCATGATTGCGATGTCCCGCTCTTGGCAATAGTTTTTCAGGGCGTGCCACTGCCGGAAAAAGAGAAACTGGGAGAATATTAAATCCTCGACTTGTGGCTTCAACTTGTCTTTCCATGACGCTAAAACATTCGGATCACGGCGAATCAAACCTTCTTCCCACTCATTCCAGGATGCGTCCCCCTGGGCTGCTTTCAGCGCCCTGAAAAGCGCGTAATCGTCGAGCCAACCGGCATTGTCCGAGCAGAAATGTTCGTATTCCTCGCGCAGATGGTCTGCGCCGCCTTCATGAAAACGACGACTGGCCTTTTGCAGCGCGGTTTCTTTGAATTGGGCGACCTTGTCGTAATCCACATATGCGTCGTCGAATTCGGGTGCATTGGCGATACTCTCCGCGTCGAGGAGCCCCTCGTCGACAAGGTGGGGCAGACTGATCAGCAACGGGTTGCCTGCATAAGCCGAATAACACTGGTAGGGGGAGTGGGTAGGTCCTGTAGGTCCCAACGGCAGCACTTGCCAGATACGTTGCCCGCTTTCATGCAGAAAGTCGGCAAAGCGATACGCGTCGGCGCCCAAGTCTCCGATACCATGTTTGGCCGGCAACGACGTGGGGTGCAACAATATTCCGCTTGAACGTGGTAGGCGCACAATGGTTCCTTTGCTTGTTAGTTACGAAGCAGTTTCTGTATGTCCAGCTGAATCTTTCGGAAAGCCTTTATATATGCTTTGGGACTGCCCTTTACTGCAATAACATCTACACGAATCGTTTTCTGGCGGGGTTTGCGCCAGGTCTCGGCATCCAATATGGCCATGGGATACAATCCCGCTTTTTCGAGGGAGGCTTCAATTTGTCTCTGGGAGTGTATCTTTTCCCGGATCGTGTTTACCACTCCGTTGTTCACGCGTATCGACGTCTCCGTGATGCCGGTGGCATGATCGTAGGTGCTTTCCCAGGTGGTACTGAACGTTCCGTTGTCCTCCGTCCACTGCTGGCCCGCGAAATGCTGGAGCACCATCTCTTCCGTCACGAAGTCGAAGTAGAACACTCCGCCCGAGCGCAACGCGGCGCCGCATTGCAGGATGGCGTTCTCGATGTCCTCTTCTTTGAGCAGAAAATTCAGACTGTCAAAGAGGCAGGTCGCGAAATCCAACGAGTTGTGAAAAGGCAATGCCCGCAGATCGCCCACGGCCCCCCGCCAGTGTGGGTCGTTTTTGCGTCCGGTGCGGATCATGGCAGGCGATAAATCCATACCAGCGGTGCGCCACCCAATTTGTTGAAGCCGTTTCACGAGATTCCCTGTACCGCATGCCAGATCGGCGTGCCGGAACGGAACGGGGAGCAGTCCCGCCAGCGCCAAGGTGACTAGGTACCAGCGGTCATAGTCAACATGGGCCATGACGCGGTCGTAATACCGGGCGAGTGTGGCAAAAGGATCAGCCATCATGTCGTATCGAAATACCCATGTCCCGTTCGTGCTCCGAAAGATGGCCCTGGCTCACCAGTTCCTCTCCGATCCACTCGAAAAACTTTTCCGAGATGGGGTCGATGTGTGTGCGCGTGCGAATATACTGCACTTTTTGGGATGCGACGAAATAAAGGGCCCGGAAGAAGCCGTCCTTCTCGCAGATTTCGCGGGCATGTGCGGCCTCGGGCCGGTGGCGCAAGGGCTCCGCGTAATCGGCAAAATACAGGGCCAGTCCGGTCAATCCGAGTCCAGGCCGCCCGGTTGTGTGCCAGTAAATAGCCTCGTAGGCCGCGTTATCGGTGAGTCCCAATTCCCGGCGGCATTTCTCGGCGGCAACCGGCCCGTGCAGCAGCTTGGGATTTTCGCGCTGCGAGGGCAAAATGTTCAGGCTGTAATCATGCGCTTTGCGGAGAAGACGCTCTTTGGGGGCTCCCTTTTCAAGATCGTGGAGGAGACCCGCTGTTACGGCGCTTTCATAGGAGAGCTCGAGCGACTCCGACAAGGATTCCATGTATTTTGCTACTGACAGGGTATGCGCCAGAGTACGTGGGGGTAAGCGTGCTTCAAGAAGAGCGACATATTCGTCGGCGCGGGCGATGTGAAAATTATGTTTTGTAGGTTCCATGTTTCTTAACATACCGGCGCACGGGGAACGGCAGCAATTCCTCGTAGGCCTCGTGATTGGCCGCACGGTTGCGCACCTCGGTTGAGGATATCTCGACGGGAGTCATATCCAGCAGGGTATAACGACCCTGAATTTGGGGCGGAATATCGTAGTCACCCGGCCGGGGTGCAACCAGCAGATGCGCTTTCGCGAGAATTGCCTCGGGGTGATGCCAATTGGGCATATCCGCGAGCGAGTCCAGTCCAAGGATCAAGAATAGTTCTGCGTTGGGGTACTGCTTTTGTAAGAGGGCCAGCGTTTCGGCCGTGTAGGAGGGGCCGTCGCGGTCCAGTTCCACCCGGCTGGGTTCCATGGCGGGTTCATTCGCAAGCGCCGCCTCCACCATGGAAAAGCGCTCTTCGGAGGTGGCATGCAGTTCCCTGCGCGATTTGTGGGGCGGATGCGCGGCGACAACAAACAGCACCTTATCAAGACGCGCTTGCTTGAGCGCTGCCTTCGCTATGCGTATGTGCGCTTCGTGTATGGGGTCGAAGGTGCCCCCGAAGACGCCGATGCGTTTTATATCATTCACGTATTTGCCCCGAACCCCGGACAACGTATTTCAGACAGGTGAGCTCTTGCAATGCCATGGGGCCCCGGCAGTGGAGCTTGTTGGTGCTGATGCCAATCTCCGCGCCCAGTCCGAATTCGTACCCATCTGTAAACCTCGTCGAGGCGTTGACATACACGGCCGCGCTATCCACCTCATCGAGGAAACGCTCGGCGGCTTCGTACCGTTCCGTTACGATGGCATCGGAATGATGCGAGCCGTACCGGTTAATGTGAGCTACGGCCTCATCGAACGACGCGACGGTCTTGATCGATAGTATTTTTTTCAGGTATTCGGTTGTCCAGTCCTCGTCCGTGGCTTCCGCGCATTCGATGAATTTACGGGTTTGGGGACATCCGCGAAGTTCGCAGCCGCCCATCTCGAGAGCTTGTGCCACATCCGGAAGAAATTCCGCCGCCACGTCTTCGTGGACCAGCAGTGTCTCCATGGCGTTGCATACGCCCGGCCGCTGCAGTTTCGAATTGACTGCAATGGATTTCGCCATGTCGAGATCGGCATCCGCATCCACATAAACATGGCATACGCCGTCGAGATGGGCTACGACTGGAATGCGTGACTCGTCGAGAATCCGCGCGATGAGCCCTTTACCTCCACGGGGCACGACCACGTCCACGTACGTATCCATTTTCAACAGCTCGCCCACGGCGGCCCGGTCGGTTGTTGTGATCATTTGAACCGCGCCCTCGGGCACGCCCGCGGCGACAGCGCGTTCGACAAATACTTTTGCGATGGCGATGTTGGAATGAATGGCCTCGGAACCGCCCCGAAGAACCGTCGCATTGCCCGATTTTAAGCATAAACCCGCGGCATCGGCGGTTACATTGGGCCGGCTTTCGTAGATGATGGCCACCACGCCGAGGGGTTGCCGGATTTGAGCAATGCGCATTCCGTTGGGGTGCACGGTTTGGCGCACGATGTCGCCCACGGGGTCGGGGAGCGCCGCGACGGTCTCAAGGCCCACGGCCATCGCCTCGATACGTTTATCGGTTAGTTCGAGACGGTCCAGCATGGCTGGAGACAACCCCTTTTCGCGGCCGGCCTCGAGGTCTTGGGCGTTGGCGGATTTGAGGCCGGAAGCCATATCGCGAAGCCCTTGCGCTACATTCAGCAGGGCCGCATTTTTGACCGCGGGAGACAGAGACCGCAACACTTGGGCAGCATCGCGGGCTTTCGCACAAATCCCCGTTACTTCATCGTGTAATGTCATCTTGTTCTGTCTCCTTTTTCCGCCTTCCTGATGTTTAGATGTTTTTGGACTTAGATCAAGACCATATTGTTGCGATGAACGATTTCGTCGTAATCCTTGCGTCCCAGGATATCCTGTATTTCGCTGCTCTTGCATCCTTGAATACGGTGGAGGTCTTCGCTGGAATAATTCACCAGGCCGCGGGCGATGTCGTGCTTTTGCGCATCCGTAATTCGCACCGAATCGCCCATGCGGAACGTTCCTTCGACCTTCGTGATGCCTGCCGCCAGCAGGCTTTTCCCTTGGCGCAGCAAAGCATTCTTTGCGCCATCGTCAATGTAAATCGTTCCGCGGGAAGAACGGCCGAACGCTATCCAGCGTTTGCGCTGCGACAAGGTTTCCGTCGAGGAGTAGAATGTTGTTCCCACGCCTTGGCCTTTAAGGGTATCGCGAATAATGTTTGGACGCCGGCCATTGGCAATAATTGTGCGCACCTGAGCGGCGCATGCGATCCGGGCTGCCATGAGCTTCGTCACCATGCCGCCTACCGAAGTTTGTTGCCCGGTATCGCCGGCCAGGGCCTCGAGCTCAGGCGTGATTTTCTCGACTTCGGGGATAAGAGATGCCTCGCTGTTCTGATGCGGGTCGATATCGAACAACCCATCCACATTGCTTAAGATGATCAGCAAGTCCGCGCCGATTTTCGCTGCTACGCGTGCGGCCAAGGTATCGTTGTCGCCGAATTTCAGTTCTTCGATGGCCACGGAATCGTTCTCATTAACAATGGGGATGACGTTCTTTAGCGCGAAAAGCGTGTGGAGGGTATTGCGAATATTCAGGTAGGTTTCACGGTTATCGAGGTCGGCTGCGGAGAGCAAAACCTGTGCTGAGCGGATTCCGTCTCCGTACGTTCGGAAGAGGGTTTCGTAATAATGCATCAAGTTGGCTTGGCCTACCGCCGCGGCCGCTTGCTTGAGCGGCAGCAAGTTGGGGCGTTCTTTCAGGCCAAGCGTTGTCATCCCGCAGCCGATGGCCCCGGATGAGACAACGACGACATTCAGACCGCGTTCACTCTTGAGCAGGCAC
Source organism: Candidatus Hydrogenedentota bacterium (assembly GCA_046483455.1). Lineage (GTDB taxonomy): Bacteria > Hydrogenedentota > Hydrogenedentia > Hydrogenedentales > SLHB01 > UBA2224. The sequence goes on from JAWODE010000561.1 coordinate 5,169, forward strand.
AGGTCCTTTACGATCTCTTCCAGGACTTGGCCGTCGAATCCCTTGGGTCCGGTCAAGAGAGAGGTCCCGATCTTGACGACGATTGTCTTCACCTTACTCAGGTCGGTATTCAAGTTCCACGTCTCCAATGTAGATCGACTCGCCCGTCCGCGCGCCCAGCCGTTTCAGGGCCTTAAACAGGCCCATTCGGCGCAGGGCGTGTTGCAAGTGCGCAACCGCTTCCTCGTTCTCGAAATCGGTCATCGATACGGCGCGGCGTATGGGCTTTCCCTCAACGCGGAAGCCGCGGCCTTCGCGCTCGATCGTGTATGGTGCTTCATATGTATACTCTACTTCTTCCGGCCGTGCCGTTTCCTCCTCTTTATTATTCTGGCGCAGTTGCTCGACAATCGCCCATAGACGTTCCAAAAGGCCGGCAATGCCTTCGCCGGTCAAAGCCGAGATCGCAAAGGCATCGGTCTTGTCGCGACAGAAATGCTCGGCCCGGTCGCGGTTTTCCGGTATATCGATCTTGTTCAAGGCCAGGATTCGGGGGCGTTCGGCAAAGACCTCACTATGTTCCTCGAGTTCACTCTCGAGTATCTTCAGGGTAGCTGACGGCTTTTCGTCGCTCGCGTCGATGATGTATAGAAGGATTTTGGTTCGCTCGATGTGGCGGAGGAAATCGTGGCCGAGTCCCTTGCCTTCGGCGGCTCCCTCGATGATTCCCGGGATGTCGGCCACTGTCAAGGTGCGAAATCCATCTAGTTCGACAACACCCAAGTTTGGAGTAATCGTGGTGAAAGGATAGTCGGCGACTTTGGGATGCGCCGCGGTAACGCGCGAGAGAAACGTGGATTTGCCCGCATTGGGCAGGCCCACCAGCCCCACCTCGGCGATAAGCTTTAATTCGAGAATGTAGTTGGCTTCTTCCCCGGGCTCACCCCGTTCGGCAAATCGGGGAACCCGACGTGTCGAGGTCGCGAAACGCGCGTTGCCTTTGCCCCCCCGGCCCCCTCGAGCGGCACAAAAGCGCTGTCCCGCTCTTGCCAGGTCGCATTGAACTTCCCCGGTCTCGAGATTCCGCACCAGTGTTCCCACCGGCACAGGGATCACGGTGTCGTCCCCCTTCTTGCCGTGTCGGTTCGCTCCCTGGCCATGGCCGCCGGGCTCGCCTTTCCAATGCGCACGATACCGAAGTTTGACAAGCGTGGTGATATCCGGCTCGGCCATAAAAAATACATTGCCCCCCTGGCCGCCGTCGCCTCCGTCCGGGCCGCCGCGGGGGACATATTTCTCGCGTCTGAAACTACAGCAGCCGTTGCCGCCCGCGCCTCCGGTTACCCGTATTCGTACGCGATCGACAAACATGGCTCCTCGTTGGCGTCCGCCGCGCTACTTGGATTTAGACGCGACGACGTCTACGGATTTGCGCTGTTTTGTCACGTGACGAAACTGCACCACGCCGTCCGAAAGGGCAAAAAGCGTATCGTCTTTTCCCATCCCCACGTTTTCGCCGGGACGGAACTTCGTTCCGCGTTGACGAACAATGATATTGCCGCATCGGACGACTTCGCCGCCGAATTTCTTTATGCCAAGCCGTTGCGCGGCACTGTCGCGGCCATTACGCGAGCTGCCGCCTGCTTTTTTGTGTGCCATGATCCCTTCTCCTTAGGCCTGGATGTCTTCGACCCTGAGTTCCGTGTAGCGTTGCCGATGTCCATAGGTGCGCATATAGTTTTTCCGTCGTTTCTTCTTGAAGACGCGGATCTTTTTTGCGCGCCCTTGATAGACCACTTCGCAGACTACCTTGGCCTTCGCCAAGGCCTCGGGGTCGGCGACCAAGGCGTCGTCTTTGCTTACCAGGGCGATATCGGTCAGTTCTACCGTATCGCCCACGGGTGCCTCGAGTTTCTCGACACGCAACACGTCGCCCTGAGAGACTTTGTGTTGTTTGCCACCTGTTTTGACCACTGCATACATGTTTCTCTCTCTCCAACACAGCTATGCGTATTTCCCATCACAGGGCAATCCGCGGTAAAGCCACTTCGTTTCCGGCGCGGCTACTTCGTGTTTTCGCTCTGGCGCTTTGCGTCCTGGTTCTTCCGCATCACAAATGCCTCCGCGGCGGCGCGCAACTCCGCGCACCCTGACAGGGAGGCAAGATAGCTCGATTTTGCATTGCGCGGCGATGGCAAATTCTCCGTCACCGCGGCAAGGCGCCCAAATGCGCCCTCCGCCACTATTTCGTGGTTGTTCGTTGTTGCCCGCGGGTCGGCGATTACACGAACCCGGGTTTTCTTGGGACCTACACCCGAGAAACTCAGCGCCGCCGCAACATTCACATTCTTGGGGAACGCTTTGACGGCATCGAGTGCGGTTCCCTCGAAAATGACCTTTGGCTCCTCCAAATCGTCCAGACAGATGTTATTCTCGATCAGGTGCGGCGCCCCTTCGAGTCCTTTCGGAGGCTTGCGGGTCGTCAAGGTCACGCTATGCAAGCCACCCTCGCGAGCGGCACGGACCCCGTCCAAGCCGGCGAGCGCTCCTGACGGCAACCATACCTGAACATTGTTCCGCCGGGCCTCCTCGCGTAGCTGCGGCATCGTCATCAGCCCGCCGATACTGAGAATCAAGCAGTCTTTCTGATACTTGATCGCGGCGTGGATAACGCTTTCCACCGCGGTTGCATCCGCGCACTCGACAAGAAAATCCACCGCGGCTGCATTTTCTTCGAGACTGCAAATCTTCGCCGACAGCTGAAAGTTGCTCAGCAGAAGCTCCGCCCGCGACGGATCAATGTCGGTCAACGCCGCGACCTCGGCCGGGATATCGCCCTTTTGCAGAGCTATGCAGAAGTCGGCTCCGATATTTCCGCAGCCGACCAACCCCACTTTCATCTTCGCCATTTTTTACCCGTGGTTTCTTACAGCGTGCGAACTACCGCACTTTCTTCGATGTGATTGCGTGAAAACGACTTAGGTTGATGCGTTTGCGTGCCTGCCGCCGCGCTTTAGAGCAAAACTCGCGCTGGCACCCACTTTCCAAAGTCAGGAAAGCATATCACATGGCGAAAAGCCCAGTCAAACAAGAATTTAGGCATGGGGGTCGGCGCCATGGAACAGGATTTTGCGACTTTTCCCTTAGAGCGACGCCATTTTGTGTAGTAGCGTGTATACACTCTTGTTTTTTCCTCGAAAACAGCGGCGTTGACTGGGCGATGTTGACACCTAATCTGCTGAAAACCAACCATACTGGCGTCTTGACACACGAAAACCCCAGAATCCGACGCAGCCCTTTAGGCAAGAACAAGAAGTTAGGCAGGAAAACCGCGGATTCTGCTTGCCTCCGGGTCCCATATAGCTTACCTTATGCGCCCGCGCTATTTATTGAAAGCCGGGCCTCTTAGCTACTATCATAGGGCCTTCACTTAAACCCACGGGGAGGCAGATGGTGAATAGTTCCATGACAAACAACGCAATCACGGATTATCTGCAGTCGACGAGCCCGGACGAGGCCGATGCCGGTTTTCTGGGGTATTTATCCGCATTGACCGAAATGGCCAAGGTAGCGCCGCAGGTGGCGCGGTCGATTGTGCAGGAATTGGCGGACCAGCGGGCCAACCTCAAGCTGATTGCCAGCGAGAATTATTGTTCGCTGGCTACGCAGTTGGCCATGGGCAACCTGTTGACGGATAAATATGCTGAGGGCTATCCGGGGCACCGGTTTTATGCGGGATGCGACAATGTGGACGAGGTGGAAGCGTACGCTTGTGAGCAGCTCAAACAGCTTTTCGGGTGCGACCACGCCTATGTGCAGCCGCA
>JAWODE010000334.1:0-5921 GCA_046483455.1 Candidatus Hydrogenedentota bacterium
CAAAAAGCTGAATCTGGTGCGCCAGTATATGTCGATCACCTACCTGGGCATTGCCTTTGTGGTCATTCCGATGATCGGCAACAACGTGCTCCGGGCGACGGGCGACACGGTCACGCCAAGCACCATCATGGTCGGCTCGGCCATAATAAACATGGTGCTGGACCCGATCTTGATCTTCGGTCTATTCGGGTTTCCCCGGCTCGAGGTAAGAGGCGCTGCCCTGGCAAGTGTCACGGGACGGATCGTCTCGTGCATTGCGGCATTGGCGTTCCTGCACTTTCGTGAGCGTATGATCGCCTTCGAGCGGCCTCGGCTGCGCGAGGTGCTGAATTCCTGGTGGCAGATTCTGAAAATCGGCGTACCGGCGAGCGCCACCAATACCATGGTGCCGGTCTCCAATCTCATCGTGACAGCTATCGCCGCGCGCGTAGGTAACGAAGTCGTGGCCGCCCTCGGGGCTGGAATGCGGGTAATGGCGTTTACCTCGATCCCGGTGTATGCATTGAGCTCGTCGCTGGTGGCTTTCACGGGACAGAATTGGGGCGCGCGGCATTACTCACGTGGCCGGTTGGGTCGGCGCTACAGCATCCAATTCGGTTTTGCGTGGGGAGGGCTTTGTCTGGGAATCCTCTGGCTGGTCGCCCCCTTTATCGCGGCCGTATTCAGCCAAGAGGCGGATGTCGAGCACGCCATTATTCTGTATCTTCGCCTGGTTCCTTTAGGATATGCGTTTCAGAATTCGTTCATTTTGATGAGTTCAATCCTGAATGCGATCCACCGGGCCGTGATTTCCACCCTACTCATGGCTGTGCGGATGTTTATGCTGTATGTACCCTTGGGAATGGTTGGGGCATGGCTCCTGGGAGCAAAAGGACTATTCGGGGGGATGGCGGCCGGCAATGCCCTCGCGGGCTTCATGGCAATCATCGTTTCCGGGTATTTCGTTCGGAAACCACCTGGGCAACAACCCGCGCCAACGCCTCCCGTCACGCCGCCGGATATTACACCCGATTGACGAGCCCGGATCCGTCCGCTTTTAACCGCCCAACCATTCTTTCAACTTATCCAGAAAGCGGAGATGGGCCGGGTAATTCCGCTCCTCGGTCAATTCCTGGAAACGTTGAAGCAGTTCCTTCTGCTCACGATTCAAACGGCTCGGGGTCTCGACCGCCACACGCACGATCTGGTCGCCTGTACGGTACCCTCGAACGTCCGGAATTCCGAGGCCCCGCAAACGGAAAAGTTGGCCCGATTGGGTCCCCGGAGGAATTTTGACTTCCGCCTCGCCTTGAAGTGAGGGAACGCGTACCGTCGTGCCGAGAGCTGCATGCGGAAAGCTGACAGGCACTTCACAAATCAGATCGTTGCCCTCGCGTACAAAGAAATCATCCTCCTCGACTTCGATAAGGATGTACAGGTCGCCCCGGGGTCCGTTATTCGGACCGGGTTCCCCCTCTCCCGGCACTCGTAAACGGGAACCGGTATCCACGCCGGCAGGAATATCCACGGAAAGCTCGCGCTGGGTTTGTACGGTGCCTGTGCCCCGGCATTTGCGGCACGGTTCGTCAATGATCCACCCGCGGCCACTACACCTCCGGCAGGTTTGGGTGATACTGAAGAACCCCTGGGTGCGACGGACCTGGCCGGTGCCGTGGCAGTCGGGGCAGGTCCTGCGCTGACTTCCTGGAGCGGCCCCTGTGCCATCGCACTCGCCACACTTCTCGAGACGCGAAAAGCGGATGGTCCTGTTCACGCCGGTGGCGACTTCTTTCAGAGAAATGGTGACGCGCCGCTCCAGATCGCTGCCCGGCCGGGCCGCGGGGCGACGGCGGCGGTTTCGACCGGCGGCACGTCCGAACAAAACGTCAAAGAAATCGTCGAAGGGAGTATCGAAACCACTCGCGCCTTCAAACCCGAAACCGAAGCCGCCAAAACCGCTGTCACCGCCAAATCCCTGACCGAAACCCGCGCCAGCCTGGCCAAAGCGGTCATATTGGGAGCGCTTTTCAGGATTCTTGAGGGTGTCGTAAGCTTCGTTGACTTCCTTGAGCTTTTCTTCGGCAGCTTTGTCCCCGCCGGTTTTGTCGGGGTGGTATTTGTGCGCAAGCTTCAAATAGGCCTTGCGGATTTCATCCTGCGAGGCCTGTCGGGAAACCCCAAGTATTTCATAGAAATCTTTCGTCGCCATCGGCAGGTATCCAAGATGAACGTCCCTGCCCGTCAAGGGGCAGGAAACGCTGACAACAGCATTTACGCCCAGAAACCGTTCACACCCTCAGGAGAGGACGGCCCCGGCTTTCCCTGTGTACTACTCTTTTTCGTCCTTTTTCTGGTCTTCGTCAACCACCGTGAAATCGGCATCCACAGTGTCGTTGCCTTCCGCCTTTTCTTGCGAATCTTCTCCTCCGGTTTGGGAACCTGTTTGGGGACCCTCTTGTTCCGACGTACCGGAAGCGGCTTCGGCGGACGCGCCGGAAGTCTTGTAGAGCGCCTCGGACATCTTGTACTGCGCCTGAGTCAGGGTCTCCATGGCCGATTCAATAGCCGCGGTATCGTCGTTTTGGATTGCCTTTTTCACATCTTCGAGGGCGGATTCAACGGCTTTCTTATCTTCGGCGCCGATTTTATCGCCGCTTTCTTTAAGCAATTTCTCGGATTGGTAGACCATGGCATCGGCATTGTTCCGGACTTCGATGCGATGCTTCTTTTCCTTGTCTTCCTGTTGATGGGCGTCAGCATCCTTCACCATTCGCTCGATTTCCTCTTCGGAGAGGCCGCTGGACGACTCGATGCGGATTCGCTGTTCTTTGCCGGTGGCAAGGTCCTTTGCCGAAACGTGCACGATACCGTTCGCGTCAATGTCGAAGGTCACTTCAATTTGCGGAACGCCCCTGGGCGCCGGGGGAATGCCTACGAGATCAAACCGGCCGAGGGTGCGGTTGTCCCCGGCCATTTCACGCTCGCCCTGCAACACGTGAATGGTCACAGCCGTCTGGTTATCGGCCGCCGTCGAGAAAATCTGGCGCTTGGTGACCGGCACGGTGGTATTGCGCTCGATGAGCTTTGTGCACACCCCGCCAAGCGTCTCGATACCCAAAGAGAGGGGGGTAACGTCGAGCAAAAGGACATCCTTCACCTCGCCGGACAACACGCCGCCTTGAATCGCCGCGCCGATAGCCACCACTTCGTCGGGGTTTACGCCGCGGTGCGGGTCCTTGCCGAAAATATTTTTTACGATTTCGCCGACGGCCGGCATACGCGTCATGCCGCCAACCAGAATCACTTCACTGATATCATTTGCCGACAGGCCGGCGTCCTCAACAGCCCGGAAACATGGTCCTTTGGTCCGTTGAAGCAAGTCGTCGCACAATTGCTCGAGCTTGGCGCGGGTCAAGGTATAGTTGAGATGCTTGGGTCCCGAGGCGTCCGCGGTGATAAAGGGGAGGTTGATATCGGTCTGCATGGTAGACGAGAGTTCGCATTTGGCCTTTTCCGCGGCTTCCTTGAGACGCTGCAACGCCATGGGGTCCTTGCGAAGATCGATACCCTGGTCTTTCAGGAATTCCTCGGCCAACCAATCGATCACCCGCTGATCGAAATCGTCGCCGCCCAGATGCGTATCGCCGCTGGTGCTCATTACCTCGAAACTGTCGTCGCCAATAGCCAATATGGATATATCGAACGTGCCGCCGCCCAGATCGTACACGGCGATCTTTTCGTTTTTCTTCCGGTCAAGGCCGTAGGCGAGCGCCGCGGCGGTAGGCTCGTTGATAATGCGAAGCACCTCGAGACCGGCGATGCGGCCTGCGTCTTTCGTCGCCTGGCGCTGGGAATCGTTGAAATAGGCCGGCACCGTAATTACAGCCTGAGACACGGCTTCGCCCAGGTAGCTTTCGGCGGTCTCCTTCATTTTTTGGAGGATCATGGCGGAAATCTCGGGGGGCCGGAACGTTTTTCCTCCGGCCTCAACCTGACAATCCCCCGAAGAGGCCTCGCTCACGTTGTAGGGTACAATTTTTTCTTCAGATGTCACTTCGTTGTGGCGACGCCCCATGAACCGCTTGATCGAGAATATGGTGTTCCCGGGATTCGTAATCGCCTGGCGTTTTGCGACGGCGCCGACAAGCCGCTCGCCGTCTTTTGTAAACGCAACTACAGACGGCGTCGTCCGGTTTCCTTCTGCATTGGCAATGACGGCAGGCTCCCCTCCTTCCATCACCGCGACGCAAGAATTCGTTGTCCCCAGATCGATGCCGATTACCTTACCCATGTCCTCTCAACCTCCATAACTTGAACTGCAATAACACAAAACCCTCTCCGGTGAAATGCGGACGGCTTCGCCGCCGTCACACCGAACGCATCTATTCTTCCTCAGCCCCCTCGTCCGGCGCTCCCGGGGATTGCTCTTCCGGGCCGGAGCACACGACAACCTTCGCGGGGCGGAGTATCAGATCGCCCATCCGGTAGCCCCGCTGAAACTCTTCCAGCACCGTATTCGGGGCGCTGTTGTCGTCTGCACGTTGCATCATGGCCTCATGAACATTGGGGTCGAACACTTCGCCGACCGCCGGGATAGGCTCGACGCCGTAACGGCTGAGCACTTCCGCAAACTGCTCCGCCACCATTTGCACCCCTTCCGCAACAGCTTGGGACGCCTGGTCTGCATGCTTTAAGGCCAATTCGAGATGGTCTATCACAGGCAGCAAATCCCGCACAAGCCTTTCCGTGGCCGTTTTCCGAATGCGCTCGATGTCGCGCGCCGTCCGTTTCCGATAATTATCGAATTCGGCCCGGGCCCGCAGTAATTGGTCTTTGAGCTCATCGCGCTCGACGGTTAACGCCTCGATATCAGCAACGGCGGCTTCCGGAGGGACTGATTCATCCGCGTCGGCGGACGCAGCCTCGGGATCCGCTTTGTCGTTCGCGTGTTCTTCTTCCGCCGGTTCTTCCTGCAGACCCTGAGTCTGTTGCTGGGATTCTGCTTCGAGTTGTTCTTCCAAAAGCGTCTTCTTTTTTGTGCTTTTCTTTTTCATTCCTTCCACGGTCTCTATCAATCGAGGTTATTGCTGGGGCCTGTCCAACAACGGCTCAATGCTGGTGTTTTCTATCATAAGGCCCGCAATCCCGCTCAAATAACTTCCTAAAAGGGCGGCCGTATATTCAACCAGCCCAGCCAATCGCGAATATTCCATCCGGCGAGGCCCGAGGACGCCTACCATCCCGGCCGGGTGATCCCCTACGCGGTAGGGCGCCACCACAATGCTTATTTCGTGCAATTCGGCGTCGGGCACCTCTGAACCGATAACGATGGAAGTCCGCAATGGCTGACCTTCACGCATGGCCGAACGCAGCAGTTCCACCAGCCGATCATGTTCCTCGAGGAAGCCAAACACCTGCCGCGCTCTATCAAGATCGCGGAACTCCGGCTGCTCGAAGAGATGCGTGGTTCCTTCAAGGATTACCTCGCCCTGGCGGCTTGGCGGCATGAGCGCAAGCACATGCAGGGCCTGCTCGGCAAGCCGCCGCTGCTCGTCAATAAAAGCCGACGTGCGCGCCGACACGGCCGCCCGGAGACCTTCTACCGACACGCCTCGAAAGTTCGTGTCGAGAAAGCGTCCGATACGCTGTATCCGCTCGGAGGACCATTCGTCATCGAGCTTAGCCACCAGCGTCCGGACGCGCCCGTAGTTGTCTACGAGGACAAGGCCCACGCGGCGCGCGCCTACAGGGACCATCTCGACCCGGCACACCTCGGCGTTACGTTGGTCCGGCGCCTCAACCAGTCCCATGTGATGGGACGTCAGCGCCAGCAAGCGGCTCGTATTGCGGATGACCTCGTCAGCATCGTCGAGCTTTCGTGAAAGCTCGCCTTGAATACGGGCCCGCTCCGCAACCGTCAATTCCTGCACGTTCATCAGGAA
>JAWODE010000378.1:0-11700 GCA_046483455.1 Candidatus Hydrogenedentota bacterium
GGACGGGCTGGAAAGCCCGTCCTCCGTTGCCGGAGTGGAGACCACGCGCAGAGCCGCGTGGTCGGAAGAGTGTCGCGGTCGGAAACCGCGACACAGCGAGGGCTAGAGGTATGTCCAAGGGCGCATGATTCCCTGCCCCTTTTGGACCCTTTCAGGGTCCAGCGATAAGGGTTCCATCGCGCGTTCTTCAAATTGGACCCTTTTCAGGGTCCGGCGACAGGAGCTGCGTCCCGCGCGCCGCGAGGGTCCGCGGGTCTGCATGACTACAGCCTTTCGCTTTTCCAGAACGCATAAGAATTTCAATGCTCAGGGCACCTCGGTACGTGTCGACACCTGTTGCCGGAAACGCTTACCCGGCGATTGACACCCAGTCAAACGGATTAAAATCGGAATGCATATGTCAAAAGCCCGCCGAAAAGCATAAGGCTGAAGATTAAATACGTACGTCCTGGATTTGTTCGATGGATGCGTCTAAACAAAGACGTTTTCCCGTTAGGCCTACAACTGGCAAGGGCGACAATCCCCCGGCGAGATACTCGGGTCACTTGGCAGAGTTCTCCCGTTCAGGTGGCGGTCCATCCGGCATGCGCCGTGCACCGTGGCGCTGAACGAAGCGGGTGCTGCGGGGAAAATGACGCGCAAGCCAGGCAAAAACCTTTCCGTGGCCGGTGATAACCGCTTCGGGTTTGCCTTTATAGATCGCGTTGACCATGGCGCGGGCCGCACGGGCGCTGGGAACGACCATCCATTGGGGCACGGGGTCCTTCCAATCCTCGCGAAATTGACCCGTATTGTCCGTCATCCGGATATTGCTCTCGACAAAGCCGGGTTCGATGCAAGTGACTGAAATACCGTCGCGCAAAAGGTCGTAATAGATGGACTCCGCCAGACCGGTCACCGCGAATTTACTGGCCACATAGGGAGAGGAACCGGGAGAGCCCACCCGCCCCGAGACACTCGAGAGGAGAGCCAGCCGGCCCTTCGAGGCCTGCAAATGAGGCAATACGGCGTAGACCGTTTCGATCAAACCAAAGACATTGGTTTCGAACTGCCGGCGGAAATCCGCGGTACGCAGTTTTTGAAACGGCCCGGTTACTCCGAAGCCGGCGTTGGCAACGGCCACATCGATATGCCCGAAGGCCTCGATCGTTTGCGCCACGGCGGCATCCAGCGACGCGCGATCGGTCACGTCACACTTGAGCGCGAGAGCCTTGGTTCCCTTTTGCGCCAATTCATTCGCGATTTTTTCCAAGCGGTCGAGCCTTCGTGCCGTCAACGCCAGGTGGGCCCCTTCGGCGGCGAAAGCATGGGCGAGGGCTTCGCCAATGCCCGACGATGCCCCCGTGATAAATACCGTTTTCCCCTTAAAGCGCTGTACCATAAGCTCCCCTTCAATCGCCGACACAACCTTCGTGTCTGCTATGTTTCCCGCTTCTTATGCCAAAAAAGCCTATCGAGCGAGAGGATATTATCCCGCCAACTAAACCACAGCGCAACGGCCGCCATGAAGACATAATTGAAGTTATTAGCAACGGTTGCATGGTCCTGCTGGACCATCTTGCCAAAAGCCAGACTAATAAGCGTCAGAGCGGCTAGGGTTAGCGATACCTTCGTGAAAACCCCCAGAATAAGCACCACCCCCAGCAAAAACTCGACGTACGGCAGCGCATAGGCGTAGGGAACCACCAGAAATCGCGGGAGGTATGTGGCTTCAAATTCCTGCAGAATCCAGGTTGCGAATCCCATGGGCCCCGGACCGGCGAATTTTCCGATGGCTGCAAAAAGGAATAATACGCCCAGCGCCAACCTCAGCAAGAACCCCGCCACGCTCTCAGGGGAAAGTCCATGATTGACATGATTTGCCTGCGACATTGTTTACTCTCCGTATTCTGGTGTGAGCCTCAATAGTTGCATAACACCAGAAAACAGAGATTCACTCCCTCAAAACCGCTTCACGCGGATTGCATGCGGGCGATAATGGCGTTCGCAAAAGATTCTGTCGTGCCTTGGCCGCCGATGTCCCGGGTAATTTCCGCGGGATTGGCATTCGCGAGCACACGATCATACGCGGTTTTGACGCGTTCGGCAGCCTTGGTCTCGCCTAAGTGGTTCAACATCATGACACCGCTCATGATTAAGGCCAGCGGGTTGGCAACGCCCTTGCCTGCGATATCGGGAGCGCTCCCGTGCACGGCCTCGAACACGGCACATCCGTCGCCGATATTGGCTCCCGGCACCACGCCGAGTCCGCCCACCAGTCCCGCGCAGAGGTCGCTGACCACGTCGCCATAGAGATTCTCGAGAAGCAGCACGTCGAACTGGGAGGGGTCGCGCACGATTTGCATGCAGCCGTTGTCGATAATCATCTCGTCGTAAGCAATATCGCGCGCTTCTTTTTCATGAATCTCCCGGGCGCAGTCGAGGAACAGTCCGTCGGACATTTTCATGATGTTCGCCTTGTGGAAAACGGTCACGCGGCGCCGTTGACGCTCGCGGGCGTAGTGGAACGCGAAACGCGCGATGCGCTCGCAGGCCGAACGGGTGGCGATCTTCAGACTTTGTACCACCCCTTGGGTGATTTCGTTTTCGAGCCCCGAGTACAACCCTTCGGTGTTCTCTCGAATGACGACCAGTTCGACGTTTTCGTAGCGCGACCGGATGCCCGGCATGCTCCGCACCGGACGCACAGCGGCGTACAGGTTCAGCCGTTTGCGCAGTTGCACATTCACACTGCGGAACCCTTTTCCGATAGGCGTGGTAACGGGACCCTTAAGGGCGACGCGATGCACTTCGATAGCCTCGATCGTCTCGTCCGGCAGAACACTGCCGTGTTCCGCGAGAGCGTCCGCCCCCGCGGGCAACTCGACCCAATTGATGTGTGCCTCGGAAGCGTCGATAACCCGGCGCGCGGCATCGGCGACTTCCGGCCCGATACCATCGCCGGGAATCAAACAAACGGTGTGCGACATGCACTTTCCTTTCCTGCAAAATGGGTGCGCTTCCATAACGCCGGCGCACCTGCGAATGTTCCCTAACCTTCCTGCAGCTTCTTCTGGTGGATATGCGCGTTGAGAGCCTTTAACCTTGGCTTGCTGTCCAACAATTTTATGACATCCAGGATGGAAAAGTCGTTGCTGCCTCTATCAAGACGTTCGTAAACCGCCCGTACCAAATCGAGGTCTTCCTGGGTATCGACGCACACGCGCAGGTCCGGCCGCCGGTATGGACCCTGCGCTTCCAGAAAAGCGATTCTGAATTTCTCGGGATGCCGGTAAAAATACGGCGTGACATGGACACGCTCGTAACGTTTCGTGGCCTGCGGTTCGATCCCCCGCAGCGCCGCGGCGGCGAAGACCTCCACCTCCGAACCGCGCGGCAAGAGATACGCGATACAACCATTGGCGGCGTAGTCCGCGTTTTCGTGGAAATAGAGCGAGACCGTCTCATCGACCTGCGCCGGGTCGATCAAAGGACAGTCCGACGTCACCCGCACAATAATGTCGGCATCCGACTCCTCCGCGGCGCGGAGATACCGCGCCAGCACGTCCTCTTCGTCACCCTTATAGCACCGGCATCCACACCGGGCCGCCATCTCCGCGATAGGCCGATCCCGGTCATTGGGTGTTGTCGCGATCACCACTTCGTCGACGGAACCGGCGTGGCCTAGACGCTCGATGACCCGCCCCAGCATGGGCTTGCCTGCGATGTCCGCCAAGACCTTTCCCGGCAAACGCGTAGACCCCATGCGCGCCTGCACAATCCCAACGACTCGGCTCATGATCCCCCGTCCCCCTTTCGAATTCCATCAATGAATAAAACAAAGCTGTTTTTACGTATGCACCGTGGTTGCGCGATGCACTCCTTCACCATCGTGCCATTCCTCGGCAGTAAGTGCAATCCGCTCGGCTCGGTATGTTCGCATCCCGGGTCATGAAAGAATTGCGCAAAGGACCGGAAGATAATCTTCGCAGATCGGCATATCGTCCCTTAGCGTGTATACTTACCCATACAAGAAGGGAATAGGTCATTCGGAGCGGCACTCCGAATAATAATACTCGCAAGGAGAGTGCCCGTGAAAGCGTTGCTGCGCAAGCTGTGGGATGCCATGGGCGGCAGTCTCTGGTTGGTTCCGGCCACCATGTTGCTGGTGGCGATTGTGGTGGCGTCGGTGACTATCTGGCTCGAGCGCGCCGAGCATCTATCCGTGCCCGAGGGATTCCGCTGGGTGTTTGGCGGCGGTTGCCAAGGAGCGCGCGCCATCCTCTCGACCATCGCTGGCTCGATGATTACCGTGGCCGGCGTCACCTTTTCCATTATGATGGTCGTATTGACCCTCGCCTCGTCGCAGTTTGGCCCCCGCCTGTTGCGGAATTTCATGCGGGATAAAATAAATCAGACGGTTTTGGGGATGTTCGGCGCGACCTTCGTGTATTGTCTCCTGGTTTTGCGCGCGATTCACGGGCCCGATGTGACGGTTTTCGTACCACAGATATCGGTAACCATTGCCATGCTTCTGGCGATTCTCAGCTTGGGGTTCCTTACCTATTTCGTTCACCACGTCTCGGTGACAATCCAACCCGCGTGGGTGATCGCTTCGGTCTGCGCCGAATGTGACCAAGTGATCGATGCGCTGTTTCCCGAAGAAGCGGAAGAGATAAGCGAAGAACCCGGACTATCGCCCGAAGAGCGCGAGGCTCTGGAACGGTTCGATGCTGAAGGGCATCCGATTAAGGCGAAAGCGAGCGGCTATGTGCAGTCGGTGGACCACAAGATGTTGATGTCACTGGCTCAAGAAGCAGACGTTATTCTGCGCCAGCTTAAACGGCCGGGCGATTACGTCATCGCGGGTGCCCCGCTGTTGCAGATTTGGCCCTCCGCGAAGGTTTCAGAGCAAGTGGTTACCCGGGCACAACGGGCTTTTCTGTTAGGGAAAACCCGTGTTCCGCTGGATGACCCCGAGTTTGCGATCAACCAGCTTGTCGAGATTGCCGTACGGGCATTGTCGCCCGGCATTAACGACCCCTTTACGGCCATCGCGTGTATTGACCATCTGAGTGCGCGCCTAGCCACCCTTGCCCGCCGCAAATTTGCCCGCGCACTCCGTTATGACGATGACGGCGCCTTACGCGTCGTCGCCGATGTATACACATTCGCCGGGGCCTTGGATGCCGCGTGCAATCAGATTCGCCAGTATGCCGCATCCAATGTCGCGGTGCTGTTACGAATGATGGAAGCTATCAGCATGGTAGCCGAATTGGCTCGCCGTCCGAGTGATAGGGATGCCTTGCTCCACCATGCAGGCATGGTCCATGCCGCCGGCTGCGAAGCCATTCCCGAAGCACGCGACCGCAATGACCTTGAAGAGCGCTATGAAGCGGTACGGAAAATTCTCGAGGCCTAATAGGGTCTTCACCGGCCCGGCCATCGTGCCAGCCCGTGTACAGGCCGGATTTCCCCGGCGCTAAAAACATCGAGATATTCAGGGGGTGAAATTATGAAATTGGGTCTATTCAGTCCGAGGGCACGCGTAGCGAGTTTTCGGCATGCATTCCGCGGCATAGTCGCGCTGTTTTGCACGCAACCGAACGTTTGGCTTCACGCCCTCGCCACGGTGATGGTGGTGTTTGCGGGATTCTTGTGTCGCCTCTCCCGCTTCGAATGGCTCTGGGTGGTCGCGGCCATTTGCGCGGTGTGGACCGCGGAAGCGCTCAATACCGCGCTCGAGTTTTTGGCCGATGCCGTTTCTACGGACCATCACCCCCGTATTGGCAAAGCCAAAGATGTCGCGGCCGCCGCGGTACTCGTAGCCGCTGGGGGGGCTGCCGTGATCGGGGCCATCATATTCTGGCCGCATCTTCGAAGCTGGCTGTTTTAGCCCGGCTATGGCATCCGTTTCTTATACCACGCAACATTCGACACGACACGGGTGGGCGAGCGAGACGAAAAAGAAACTTTCAGAGGCCAAACCCATTTGCACCCATCCGCATGACTGGAGTAGGATTGAAACTCTCGAAAACAAACCACATAGGGAAAACTGCAGCCCGCGCTACGCGCGCCCAGAAGGAGTTGACCATGTTTTTTTCCGGGATATCGGACGAATCCGGCCAGTCCATCGACACGCAAATCAAGGCTCACCAGGAACTGGGGTGGCAGTATATGGAACTGCGCCTCGTCGACGGCGAAAACATCACCGCCATTCCGGACGCCAAGTTCGATGAGGTCTGCGACAAGCTCGGCGAGGCCGGCATGAAGGTCTCGTGCTTCGGCGGCGCCATCGCGAACTGGGCGCGGCCCATCACGTGCGACTCGCAAATCGACATTGACGACCTCAAGCAGGCCATTCCACGGATGCAGCGGCTTGACGTTCCTTTCATCCGCGTTATGAGCTATCCCAACGACCCGGATAACCCCTTGTCTGAGAAAGAATGGCGCGACGAGGCCATCAAACGAATGAAAGTGCTGGCGAAAATGGCCGAGGACAATGGCATCGTCCTCGCCCACGAAAACTGCAGCGGGTGGGGCGGCCAGTCGGCGGAAAACAGCAATATTCTGCTCGGCGAGGTGAACAGCCCGGCCCTTAAGGCCCTGTTCGATACCGGTAACCCCGTCAGCTACGGCCAGAACTCGTGGGATTACTATAAGACCGTCTTTGACAGCATCATCTACGTTCACATCAAGGACATCAAGAAGGTGAACGGCGAAGACCATTACGTGTATTGCGGCGAAGGCGACGGCTACGTCCGCGAGATCGTCGGCGACCTGCTGGCCAAGGGATACGACGGTGGGTTCTCGATCGAGCCCCACCTCGCGGCCGTTATCCATACCGGCGAACGCACCAACAGCGAAGAAAAGCTCTACTCGACCTACACCGAATACGGCCGCCGTCTGATGCAAATCGTCGACGAGGTGAAGCCGAAATAGAACAAGTGAACGCCTCCCCCCGATTCGCGGCAGCCCCTAGAAGTCCCTTAGGACGTAAAGGACTTATGGGACCTATACGGGCCGGGCTGTGTGGTGGTTTTGCAAGACGCCCACGGAACGTCTTGCCGCGGTGTGAAAAAGTTCAAAGAGGCTGAAAAACCTCTTTTTCTACACCCCGTCAGCTATCCCGTCGTTGTCGGCGTCGGGGAAATCGACCACAAAGATTTGACGGAAGTCGGAGCCGTCATACGCACACACGGGATGGCTCTCTTCATCGGCGGTCGGCACGGCTTTGTTATAAGCCAAGGTCCTCCCATCGGGCGACCACACGAGGGCAATACGTTCCGCATCGCCATGGGGGGTCAGGAAAACGCTTTTCCCGAACTTCGGACCGGGTTTAACGCAAGTGACCGCCACGCCGCCATCGGCCATGCACGCAATCGAGTTGCCGCTGGGATGCCACCGCACGCCGGGCCCCGCGCCGTTCGGGAAATGCGTCGCTTGAACAGGCCGGTTTGCGGGATCGTCGCTCTGGTCCGAGCCGTCCGACGGGATGATGAAGACTTGGGTGCTGCCATCATCGGCTTTCGCGTAATAGGCGATACGGTCGCCATCGAGCGTGCCGCGCACAATCCCGTCCGCCCAATCGTGGGTCAGCCGCCGGATAGTAAGCCCTTCCGGCGGCGTCGGGTAGCGGTCCACAGAACCGCTATCGGCGGTGGTGATGTCAACGTCTTCGGGGACATCCACCACGAAGAGCGAATCCTGGTACGAACCATCCTGTTCACGCACCGTACCGATAAATCCACGCATGAGACCGCGGCGTCCGATCCACGAATCACCCTGGGCCACTTCGACTTCGCCTGCCTTGGCTGTTCCCTTGGGAACCACGCGCACAAGAAGAGCGAAATAGTGAGTGGCGCCCTCCGGGGCCTTCTCGTGGGGCACCATAAAGCCGATGGTGCGCCCGTATTCGGGCATCAGAAAGTCGTCGTAGGTAAAACCGATGCGCTTACCGTCAAAGGAGTACTCGTGCCGATGGGTACCCCCGCGATGGGCTCCGGGCAGCGTATCGCGGTCGGTGGCAACATCCCGACGGTCCAGCCAGACACGCCGCTGGCTGCCGTCGGCGATAACTTCCGCCCCCACCCGGTTGGGTTTCGCGTAGTAGCCCCGCTCGGCGACCTCCTCGACGAGGGGACCATGAATGAAAGCAACCTTATTGGCCACGGGGCAAAACGTGACCGCCCCTACCCCCGGCGCGGCCTCTTTGCCGATGATCGACTTCTCCGGGCGGTACAGGACCGTCTCCGCGCCGGTGGCAATTTCAACCTTCTCGATGGACTGCGAGTTTTCGATGCCGGGCCCCACGGTTTCGCGGGTGTCGTAACACAAAAAGCGCATGTCGGGCGAGAAATTGTCGTTGTTATCGAGGTCGTGGTTCTTGGGCGAGAACGTGATTTGGCGTTCCTGCGCGTGGGCAGGCACAAGCACCGCCCCGACCGAAAACAGTGCTATTAACAAAATGGTTTTAGCGAACATGACTCTCCTCGCGTCTGTTGGTCCCAAACGAGTCTAGCACGGCATTTGGAAGCACTCAAAACGGTTCATTCGAAGGTATCGATAGTCCCCGCCGCAAGCACCCTATCACCATGATACAGCACCGCCCATTGGCCGGGCGTCACCGCGCGCTGAGGCACGAGAAACCTGGCGCAAAAACCCTCCTCATCCGCCTCGGCGACACCGCGAACCGCTTTATGCCGATACCGGATTTGGATGCTGCATTCGAACGGTTCGGTTTGCGGGGAAATGCCGCCCCAGACCACATCGCGCGCCGTCAGCCGTTGGGCAAAGGTTTCTTCGTGATGCCCCACAATCACCGCGTTCCGGGCGGGCTCCAACCGCACCACGTAGTAAGGACGAGGCGCCGCAATCCCCAATCCTTTGCGCTGGCCAATGGTGTACTTGGTCAGCCCCGTATGCGTGCCAAGCTGCTCGCCCGCAGTCGTTAAGATCGGTCCGGGCCGCCCGCTCTCGCCTCGTTCGGCAAGAAACCGGTGGTAATCTCCGTCTTCGATGAAACAAATATCCTGGCTCTCGGCGCTTTCCGCAATGTCGAGTCCGAGCGAGCGGGCGTTGGCGCGGGTTTCCGCTTTGGTTCGCTCGCCGAGCGGGAAAATGACGCGGCGCAACTGGTCCTGACTCAGACCCGCGAGTACGTAGCTCTGGTCCTTTTCCCGGTATCGCCCCCGGCATATCGCATAGCGGTCGTCGTGAGAAACCACCCGCACGTAATGGCCCGTGGCAAGGTAGTGTGCACCCACGCGCTCGGCTTCTTCGAGCATTGCGCCGAATTTGATCCGCTGATTGCACCGGACGCATGGATTCGGAGTCCGCCCGGCCCGGTATTCCGATACAAAATAGTTGAGCACGTGGTCTTGGAAAGGCTGCGTCACGTCGGCAACATGATGGGGAATGCCGAGACGTGCGGCGACGCCACATGCCTTTTCGATAGGGCTGGGTTGGGATGATACCCCCCCTTCCGGGAGCAGCCGCATGGTCATCCCGATAACGTCGTAACCGGCCTCGAGCAGGAGAGCAGCCGCCACGGAACTGTCCACTCCTCCGCTCATGGCTACGACAACTTTGGCGCGATCATTGGGCATAATGAAAATGACCGCCGGTGGTCGGCGGCCAAGTTATGGTATGAGCCGGGAAACCCGCTATGCCTCCGCCTTGGGCGCCTGTTGCTGCGGAGCTTTCGCCGCGGCCTTTTCGTCCGTCGCCGGCGGTTTGATTTGGCCCGGCGGTTTCATCTGGCACTTACCTTCAAACAACACGCCCTCGGCGATAGCAATCTTCGGAGCGGTGATGTCGCCCAGCAGCTTGCCGTTCGAGGTCACTTCCAGGCGGTCATGAGCAAATACGTTTCCTTCCACTTCCCCGCTGATGATGATCTGACCGGCCACGAGATCGGCTTTCACCCGCCCCGTCTCCTGAATAACGATCGTGTCATCGCAGTGAATACGCCCGGAGAGCATACCCTCGATACGAACCGTGCCTTTCGACTTCAATTCGCCGACGATGGTTGTACCCTGGCCAATGATGGTGACGACATTCGCTTCGTTATAGGTTTTCTTTTTTCCGGAATCGAGCATAATTAATTGACCACAGTAGTTTCGGGGTCGACATTTTTACCGTTCTTGTGCACTTCGTAATGAACATGATAGCCGGTACTGCGCCCTGTCGTGCCGAGCAGCCCAATTGTATCACCCCGCGTGACCGTATCGCCAACTTTCACCAGACACTTATGCAAATGGGCGTACAGGGTTCGAAATCCGTAGCCATGATCAATTTCGACCACGTTACCAAAGGCGCCATCACGCCCGGTCTTTACCACCTTGCCCTTGGCTGTGGCTAATACGGGCGATTTGGGGGTTGCCGAGATATCCAAACCCGCATGGAACTGCAGCCGCTTCGAGAAGGGGTCCTTGCGGTTGCCGAATCGGGAACTGATGCGTCTACGTGAATCAAACGTGGGAAGAATATTCGGTGTGCACGCGATACGCTCGCGCTTTTCCGCCGTGGCATTCAGCAATTGCTCGAGACTTGCCACGCGAAGATTGATTTCCTGGATAATGAGGTCGGCGGAGGGCTCGGATAACCCATATATCCAGTTTGACGGACGCATAAGTTCATCTTCGCCGGGAGCCACCATCTCGCTGAGGTCTCCCGCCGGGCCGCCCACGCCGCCCACACCGTCGCGGATGTAGTCAGCCGACGAACGCACCTTCGCCGGCAGGTCGTGAACTTCGCGAATCTGGGATTCCAGCTCGTACAGCCGATTCAATTTGCTTGTAATGGAATCGATGCTCTTCTTGTAATCTTTCCGGTACTTGCTCTCGATGGCCGCGAGTTCCTCGGGAGAAATACCCTCGATGTGGTGAACAACCCCGCCCGCCGTGCGCAATTGAAAGGTCGTCCGCTCCAGCTCGTCCACTTGCGCTTTTGAACAACGGTAAAGCTGGAAGCTGAACGTGGAGGCAAACGCCAAAACACAAAAGCATGCGACAATAAACCAAATGTAAAGGGAAGAAAGATTCAGGTTACGTGTGGCCCCCTTGCCGTGGGGGATCATCATCACGGTCCACTTCTTCATACGGTTCGGACTCCCGCAAATGTAAGAGGGTAAGCGTTATCTGTCTGTGGTGAGGACACAGAGTCTCCCCGAATACTGGTCCAATGCGACTCCCCTACTTAATACTCGCATGTGCTTTATGGTTCCCACTACCAAACGGACTATAACATGCCCGAAAAATGAAGTCAACGCAAGGAAACAGCGCCTAAAACAATAAACCGCTTAGTTAAGACGCTGCGATACGGTTAGTTAACCCCAAAAACCCTCTTCATCCCGCGGCTGCGTATGCCCACCCCACACAAGGCACACACGGTTTCCGCCACACAGGTAAAAACCAGCAAGACCCCCGGAACGGGGCTCAATGCGAATACTCACGCGGGCCTGCGTGACGAAGCCCGTGGATCGCGCGTTTATCCCATGCAAGTCCAAGGGAGTTGAATAAAGGGCGCGGAGTTGCCCATCCGCGGTAACGTGAGGACCAAGGTCTGTCCGCCCCGGGCGAATAAGAAGTCCCTCCTCCGTTATGACCTGAAGGCATTGCCTTGAAACTATAGGATTCTTTGCTTTTCGTATAAATATCAATTTTGCATCGAAGAAAATTCAGAAATAGATGCAAAAGTTTATTAGAAAACCGTTTTTCT
>JAWODE010000503.1:0-14532 GCA_046483455.1 Candidatus Hydrogenedentota bacterium
CACTACGCCACAGCTTCTTCAGACGGCGCCCGCTCGATCAACTGCACGCTCGCAGCGACAGCATCAAACGCGTTGGCGCCGTAACCGTCCGCACCAATCTCTTCCGCGTATGCCGCGGTGACGGGGGCGCCGCCCACAATCACCTTAACCTGGTCGCGCAATCCCGCCGCTTCGAGTCGCTCAAGCACTTCCTTCTGCTCACCCATGGTTGTCGTGAGCAGCGCGGGGAGCCCAAGAATATTCGGTTTGTGGTCCTCCACGGCTTTCACAAACTGCTCCGAGGCAATGTCGACCCCCAAATCGATAACCTCGAAACCATTGGCAAAAAATAACGTCGCCACAATATTCTTGCCAATATCGTGCACGTCGCCCTTCACCGTTCCCAGCACCACTTTTCCGGAACTGTCACGACCAGCGGACTGTTCCTTGAGAAGCTCCTCGAGAATACCCATGGCCGATTGCCCCGCCCGCGAGGCCAGAATCAGCTCGGGAAGATAAATCTCCTCCCGGCCGAAGGCGTCGCCGACTTCTTTCAGGGCGTCCGTAAGCACATTGGCGATTTCTACGGGTTCGATACCCGCATCGAGGGCTTTACGTGCACCGGTTGCGGCCCCTTCGTGGTCATAGGCCAGGATCGTGCTCTTGAAGTCATTCATCTGATTCATCTTTACTGCAGTCACTCGTATGTTCCTCCTTTAAGTTAACCAAACCCCATCAAACTTCGGAAACGTTTCTCGATGGTGTATACTTACCCTACGTGTCTTACACTGCGAAGCCGAAAGGCCCGCACACATGACCCAAAATTCGGAATGGCACAATAACCCCGCATAACGCAATCCCCAAAAAGGAGGTAGTTCATCGCTATGGAAGGTTTGAGCATCATCGGAGAAAGCATCAATGCCTCGGTGCCATCGACGGAAAAACTCTTTGAAGCCGGCGACTTTGAAGGCATTAAGGCTGTGGCCCAAATGCAGGACCAGCGCGGCGCGGCGTATATTGACGTGAACGTTGGCCGCCGCCCTCCGGAGTTTATGGCCGAGGTGGTCCGCCATGTCCAGGATGCCACCAGCAAACCGCTGTCCGTTGACACGCCCGACATGGCCAACGCCGAAGCCGGATTGAAAGCTTACAGTTCCGACAAGGCGGGGGGTGCGCTGCCCCTCCTCAACTCGATTTCGCCCTTGCGCCTCGAAATGCTCGGCTTGCTTGAAATCCAGCCCTTCATGCCCATCTTGATGATTTCTGAACGCGCCCAAGACGGAAAATCCAAACCGAACCATACCGCCGAGGAAATTTATGAAACCGCCCGCTCTATGGTAGGCGCCGTCCGCGACAGCGGACACGCCGTTCCCAACGAACACTGCATCTTCGACCCCGGGATGCCTTCCATCGGAAGCGACATGAACGGCGCCACGGAAACCGTGCTCGACGCACTCGGTCGTATCCATACAGACCCTGAGCTTGCGGGAACCCACGCCTCGGTGGGTTTGAGCAATTTCACCAACATGCTCCCGCGGCGGAAAAGCGACGGCTCGCCCGTGCGGAGTCCTCTCGAAAGCGCCTTCCTGACCCTGGCCATGCCGGTAGGACTCGATATGGTCATTGGTTCGGTCAAGCGCAAATACCGGCTTCTCGACAAAGACGACCCGGCGCTCGTGTGCCTCAAGGAAGTCTTTGAACTCAAGGGTCCGGACAGACTCAAGCGGTTGATGGATTTCTACGGGTAACGCGGCTCCGCGCCACGCAGGGCGCGCCTGACGGCGCCCCTGCGCCCTTGCCTGCCCGCGATATGTGATTCTCGTTCGCACTACGACGCCACCTCTCCCACGCACAACTCCGGGAACTCTTCGAGTAGGGCCTTACTCAGCGCCGGTTCGAGCGCCTGGCCGGGCGCCTTGGCCCGAATCTCCGCGACAATGCGCTTCGCACGCGAATACGCGTCGTCGCCGGGCTTCATCGATGCCCGCTTCGCCCGGTTCGCAAGGGACGGCTCGAAAAATTCCCCCGTCATATGGTCTACGGTGTGAATATCCGCCGCGAAATGGTCTTCTGGACCTTTCTCGATGATGAGGTCCGCGGCAAGGGTATCCGTATTCACTTCAATCCCTCGCAAAACACGCTGGCACATGCCCAGGATTTCGTTATCGATTACGAGTTTCTCATAGGACACGGTCAAATCAGATTCCATTAAACCGGCGATATCATGGATGTAATTCGCGCCGCTCATCGCCACCAGCAGGCTCGACATGGCACTTTCGTACGCCGCCTGCACATCGACGGACTTGGCATCGCTTGTGCCGCCGGTGGAATAGAGGGGGAGTTCGAAGTGCTGAGCCATTTGCGCCACGGCCGCGTTGATCATGGCCCGCTCGATCGCGCCGCCAACATGGTCCATCGTCCGCAAATCGGTGATCGACCCAACGCTCCCGCAGATGCCCGGCGCGCCTTTCCGAACGCTTTGCACCAGCGCGATTCCGCCCAGCGTTTCCGCTGTATGCATCAAGACATTGCCCGCCAGGGTCACCGGAGACGTCGTCCCGCAAATCGGTTCCGTGGGAATAACAACCGGCAGGTTTTCGCGCGCAAGAAAGGCCGTCATCTCACCATAATGCTCGTCAATCTTAAACGGGCTGATGATCAGCGTTATGAAAGACACAAAAGGCCGCTCGCGTAACGCCTCTGCGCTTCCCGCTATCATCTCCGCCATTTTTACGACTTTCCTACACCCTTCAAAGGAATACACGCCGCCCTGAACATGCTTCTTCGTGTTCGCAAATGCATGGAAAAACCGGGTGGTATCGATATCATCCTTGTTCTCGATTTCGTGCGGGAACACGTTAATGGTGAAGACGTGGATGTTCTCCAAATTCTCGACCATAGCGGCGTTCAAAGCCACATCCTCCACGTTCGACTGGCGGCGCTCGCCCGTGTCCGGATCAAGCACGTAAATCGCCGTGCCGCCCGTGCCGTAGTGCACACGCGTGCCTTCGAGCACGGCATCATAGGCGCCATCGCGTGAATACAGCGTGATGGACGAGGGATTCGAGGCGACGGCGTCTTCGACCAGCGCCCGCGGCATCTTCACGCGGCACGTCTCCTCATCAACCTGCGCGCCCGCCCCCTTCAGGGCATCCCGGCACGTTTTCGAATACACGGTCATCCCGCGCTGCTCGAGAATCCGAAACGACTCTTCCGCAACGGTGTTAATATCCGACGAAGTCAGCGGCCGGTAAAGCGATGCGCTCAGGCCAACGTCCGTTTTAGTCCGATTCAATGCGTAATCCTCCATGTCTTACAGGGCTCGCCGGGCCACCAAGGCCTCGGCGCCACCGGTCTTGAAAAGCTGCCCGGCACTGTCCGCCGGACACATCCTGTCGCGGAGCCGCCGCGCTAAGGGCTCCAGGAAACGTTCCTCGTTCATACCGCGCCGCTTAAGGCCCAGCCTGGCTATATCGAGCATGCGGCCCGCGAGTTCGCGTACGGCAAGGCCATTTGCGCGAGCGCCGACTCCCTCTTTGCATGCTTCAGCCCGCGCCGTCCGAAGCAAATCCCAGTCATAGGAGTCAAGCTCTTCCCAGGCCTCCTTCCGTGCCTCGACCAGCCCCAGCGTAAGTGCCGCCGGACATAACAGGTCCTCGGGCGGTTGCTGATCGCAAACCCGGTTTTCGACGGTGTAGTACCGCGAGATGCGGGCGTTGTACCAATAACACGAGTTATGGGTGTCCAAATCCTTCATCGAAGGTTCCAGAGACACGCGCTCTTCCCGCGGGTTATAGCCGCATGGGCTGTCGGCAGCGGCATAATCCATAAATGAGTCGTAATCTTTAAGAATGACAGGGTCTCCGTCGCGCTTTACGTAGACGGGGGCCAGTTCCGCCACATGCCGCGCATAATCCCGGGAATCCTCGAACGGCCGTGGGGGCATGCCCGAGCGGTCTTTCGCCGCTTCCCACATATCCCAAAAGACTTCCGCCACACACTTGTAATCGGGGTCATATTGGCCTTTCCAAACGCAGGAGTCCGCCATCAACGCTATCTGCGCCGGCGCGAATCCGTTCAGAACATTCACGGCCTCCACGGCTTCCTGCTCCGCCACACTCACGTGCACGTGACTGGCCACGTTTACGGTAAACAGGTGCGCATCGTCGCCATCTTCGGGCTCAATGAAATGATTCGAGGGAAACACCCGGTCCCAGAAACTGGCGCGGCGTTTCTTCGCAATGAGTTCCGCACTCGGAGGCGTTCCCGGAAGCGTCCCAAACCCCAGGAAAAACACGTGGTGCTTTTCCGCAAACGGCTGGAGCAGTTCCCTTAAGGTCGAGACCTGCGTTTCAATCGCGTTGAGGTCGGCCCTGTGCGCCAGCGAAAATTCGGTCTTGCAATAACCGGTCTCGCAGGACGCCACGGAATCGTTCTGTTCGCCGGCCACCCGAGCCCCGCTCGGAATACCGGTCATACTGTCGTAAACCAGGTCCCACCCGCGGTCCGCGAGATACCGCCACAATGCCGCAACGGTTTCGCGCGAAGCCGCCGTACCGTCGGCGTTCACCAACGCAAATTTCAGTTCGGCTCCAATGCGGCGCGAGCCATTATCCTCTCCCGGATCATCCATCGTAGCAAAGCCTTGCGTAAATCGCTCTTGTATCTTGTCAAGAATATGTTCCATTGTTTTCCTGCTCAGTACGTTTCTTACTTTCTCCTGGTTCCGCCGAAATGATCAGGCTTTGGGAAACTCACCCATCGTCTGACCCTGACCGCGGATAACGAATTTGTAGCTCGTAAGTTCCTCGAGACCCATGGGGCCGCGCGCATGAATCTTGTCCGTCGAGATGCCGATTTCGGCGCCCATACCGAGCGATTCCCCGTCACAAAACATCGTCGACGCATTCTCGAGCACCACACTCGAATCCACCCCCTCGAGAAACGCTCTCGAAGCATACGCGCTATCCGTGACAATCGAATCTGTATGATGTGACCCGTACCGATTAATGTGATCTACCGCCGCGGCCACATCCGGAACGACACGGACCGAAACGACCTCCGCGAGATATTCCGTTCGCCAGTCGTCCTCCGTCGCATCCTCTACATCCGGGACGACCGCTTTCGTAACGGGACATCCCCGGACCGTCACGCCGTGTTTCCGAAAGGCCGCAACGATGTCCGGCAACCTGTCCTGTTGCGCCTCATGAACAAGCAG
Source organism: Candidatus Hydrogenedentota bacterium (assembly GCA_046483455.1). GTDB lineage: Bacteria > Hydrogenedentota > Hydrogenedentia > Hydrogenedentales > SLHB01 > UBA2224. Next base: position 5,198 of record JAWODE010000503.1, read on the forward strand.
CGTCTCCATCGCGTTACAGACTTCCGGCATCAAACACTTTGAATCCAGGGCGATAGAAATTGCCGTATCCATATCAGCCGTGGCATCGATGAATACATGACAAACTCCCTCGTAATGCTTGATTACGGGAATCTTGGAATTCGCCGCGACCGTCTGAATAAGGCCCTTGCCCCCTCGGGGAATCACAAGGTCGATACAATCGTCCATACCCAGCAGCTCGTCCACGCCTTCGTGGGAAACGGACACCACCTGCACACTCTCTTCCGGCATCCCCGCTTCGCGCAACGATTCCCGCCAAAGCTCCCCCAAAAACTCGTTGCACGCGCGGGCCTCCGACCCACCACGCAGAATACACGCGTTGCCCGATTTCAAGCAGAACGCTCCCGCGTTGACCGTCACGTGGGGCCGTGCTTCATAAATGGATAAGATCACGCCCAACGGCACGCGAACACGGGCTACGTCGAGCCCAGTCGGCCGCCGCGAATGCGCGATAACTTGCCCCACCGGGTCCGGCAACGCGGCGATCTTCTCCAGAGAGCGGATGCGCGAGGCAATCTTGCCCGGCCCAAACTGCAACCGGTTCACAAGATGTTCCGGGACACCCGCTTCGGAAGCACGGGCGAGGTCTTTCTCATTATGTTCCAGCACTTGCTTCTCGTACTCACTTAGTTTTTGCGCCATGGCCCGAACGACGGCGTTCTTGATGTCCGTCCGTTCCCGGGCGGTCTCATACGCCACTCGTCGCGCGGCCTCTGCTATAGTTCTAGAAGACATAGACTCCCCAGTTAGTTAAAATTACAAAAACGACCGGTGTGCGGGGCACTGAAGTCTCTCTTGCACCTTTCCGCCTCAACAGGCGCGTGGGTCAGTGCACCTCAAAAACCTTCCGCACTCATTAGTTCACACCTGTCGGCAGCGTCCCGCTCCACACAATCTGCGAGAACTGACGCGCGGTCTCTCTGACGGTTGCGGAATGGTCAATGACAAATGTGTTGGGAAGATTAATCAAAACCGAGCGGTCACGCTTTCTAAGTCTGCGCGATATCACCACGATAGGAATATCCAGCGTGATGTCGCGCGCATTGAGAATAAATTCGAGGGCATCCACGTCGCCGTATTTCGTATCCACAAGAATGCCGACGACGTCTTCTTGTTTAATGGCTTGCACAGAGTCGTACAACCCCTCATGAACGACCGGCTCAAGGCCCACGCTCGCCAATTCTCCAATCAGCTTCGTCTGGCGTTCTGAACCCAGCACTAGAACGCTTGCCCGGCGCTGTTCCCTATCTTCCGTCATACTCTGCCTCTCTCCAGAATCTTCGTAATCGCAACCCGCTTTAGAACAGCAAAGCGCATGCCAATCAACCGTTTAAACAATATAACTATATTTTTTGCAAATACTTACGCCCAAAACAGAACAGTCTAATAAAAGCACCAACATCGGAAAGAAGGGGGTTTTGTAAAAGTTATTTACATCTACTGCATATAGCCGTGAATGCCGTGCATATTATGCGCAAAATTAATAAAAACAGCGCGAATATATACTTCCAAAAGCAAGCCTAAGCGTCTGTAAAAAATTGGCTTATATTAATCAAAGCCAAAGAATCGCTATTGTGCACTTTTTGCGCAAAGCCCAAAGCGGTTTATCTTATTGTAAAGGGCTCGTCGGCTGATTCCAAGTAACTCGGCGGTCCGGGTGCGGTTATTGCCGGTCACGGCCAGGGTCTGCACCAGCAGTTCGCGTTCGACCTCATGAAGCGGCGTCCCGACCTCGAACACCACCCGCGCTCGCTTCGCTCTACCTGTAATGAAACGAGGAGGCAAATGCTCGGGGAGTATGACCTCGCCCGGGCTTAGCAGCACCGCCCGCTGAATAACGTTTTTGAGTTCCCGCACATTTCCAGGCCATGCGTAGGCTTCGAGAATCGCCAGGCACTCGGGAGATATGCCCGTAACATGTTTGTTGAAATCACGGTTATAGCGTTTCAGAAAATGCTCAGTAAGCAGAAGCACATCACCATATCGCTCGCGTAACGGCGGCATTTCGATGCTGAAGACGTCCATGCGGTAATACAAATCTTCCCGGAAAATCCCGGTACGCACAGCCTCCTCAAGATTCTCATTGGTCGCGGCAATCAGTCGCGCATTGGACCTCACGTCTTTACGACCGCCGATACGCTGAAACCGCTTCTGTTCGATTACACGAAGCAGCGCGATCTGCACTTTTTCGTCCACCGTCCCGATTTCGTCCAGAAAAATGCTTCCACTGTGCGCTTGCTCGAACCGCCCCTGATGGCGCTCGGTGGCGCCTGTAAACGCGCCTTTTTCGTAGCCAAACAACTCCCCCGCAACTAGTTCGGCGGGAAGCGCTCCCAGATGAACGGGCACGAAAGGCCCATTGCCCCGGGCGCTTCGGCGGTGAATCGCCTCCGCTGCGATATCCTTTCCGGTACCCGTCTCGCCAACAAGCAGCACCGGCATCGTGGTGGCCGCGGCCTGGCGAATCTGGCGGTACACCCGTTGCATGGGCTTGGACATCCCGACCAGCGACTCGAACTGCTCGCGCGTCTCGTCGCCTTCCTCCTGCAACGCGCGCTGCTTGATGGGAGAATTCACGACGGCGGTCTCGACGAGAAGCCGCAGTTCATCGTCGCCCACCGGTAACAAAGCATATTGATAGGCGCCCGCATTCAGAAAGGCCATCGCCAGCCGCAGGTCCCGCTCTTCCGTAAGGAAAATAATCTGCGTTTCCGGACTTCGCGCGCTCACAACATCCAATATTTCCTGCGTATCCGTATCGCTTTCGCGGACCGCCGGACTCGCAATCAACAGAACATCGTACGAGCGAATTTCGAAGCTCTCCACCACCCGGTCCAGGTCCGGAGCCGTATCGAGGCGGGTTAACCGCTCTCCAAGGAGCTTCCGCAAACGGCTGCCTAGCTCGGGGCCTTTTGAAACGCAAAATACATGCATAGACTTTTCCTCAAGGCTTAGTATCGCAATTCCGAGGGGGTAAACTCAAGTTTTCAGACTACGGGATGTGCACAAGATACACGGCGATTTGCAGGTGTGAGCCGGTCAAAACCCATTCCAAAGGGTGGATATGCATGTAAAATCTAAAAAAAATATCATAAGTACACTCAATAGGCGCTGGCAAACCGAATCAGACTGTAACAATTCTTTACGAAAAAAATCGAAGATATGGTTCCCTCACGCCCTACCCATCCAAGGCGCCCGACATCCCCTCTAATCTTCCCAGGAAATGCCACAACCCGGCACCGCACCACGAAAGGTTGAAATTGTCAGTCTTTCGCGTCCTTCTCGACCACTTCCTGGGGGAGAAGCAGAGCCCTCGGCGTGATGGCAAGACAGGGCGGAACGGTCAGGAGCCGAATCGCACCATTGGCATATCGGATATGCCAAACGCGGCCGTCCTCGCCCTCGGGCACAGGTACACTGTAGTAATTTGGGCTGCGGCCATTCAGCCAGAATTGCGGCCGGTCATGACTGTCCCGAACTTCCCCGTGTCCTCCGCCGAAAAAGCCGACAACGGTGGTTCCTTTCGGCACATAGAAATACGCCATCCAGCCCCTGTAGGAGTCACTCATTGGTCCATCCTGGCTCGACACTAGGGCCATCGGCTGGCTTTCGGGCCACGTAACCCGCGTACGGTCGCCGCCGTCGCTTATGGTGATTCGGTAAAGACCCGGTTCGTTGACCGGCAGCCGGACCGTCCGCTCGATTCCATCGGGGGGTACGCTGCGGTCGCTCGCTACCAGCGTTTCCCCTTCGCCGGTCTCGCTCGCGCCGCCAAGCTGCCACAACGCCACCTTCACGTTACCCCGGTCACGGTAATGCTCGATAAGCCCCCCGGTGATCCCAAGTTCGACGGCCGCGGGCGCTTCCGCAACGTACGTATAGAAGGTTTGTGTCCGGCGGCCGGGCCCAAGTTTCCCCGGAGGCACATCTGTCGGCAGATCAAGCGGCTCGGCGGCAGGCGCCAAGTCCATCGAGAATGTCCGTGGCTCGAATTCGAGTTTCACCAACTCGTGCCTGTCTATACCCTCCTCAAGATATGCCGCAATCTCCGTCTCACTGAAGGGCTCGCTGGATTTCCACGCATTCTCTTCCTCCGGCACATTCCACGCCGCATTTTCAGCAATAGTTACGGTCTTATCCCGATTCACCAAGTCACGGTAAAGCGCCTTCGTATGCACGAGCATCGTCTTCCGCATGCGGTAAGCGTGGCGAATCAACGCCTCGAATGCAGCCTGCCGCTTTTCGCCCTTGGCCGCCTTGTAGGTGTAATAGAGTGAACAGTAACGTGCATAAAGCGTCAAATCGTCTATGCGGTCCCGAACTTCGGATGTATCCGCCTTCTCGCGCGCATCGCGCAGAGCCCGATACATCCGCCCAAGCTGGTCGTCTATTACGAGATGAGGGTTCGAGCCGTCTATCTGGTCATAAAATTCACGCATGGGTTCCTTCGCGGGCCCGAATGCGCGGTCGAGAAAATCGTCAACGAGCGCATCTATGCGTTCCGCCTCTTTCGGGTCCCACAGCATGCGCGCGGCCAGATAGTAACCGAGCCCGTTCGGCCCCCAGTTGTCGCTGGATTCCGCGGACATGTACCGCGCTCCTTGGGCGTAAAATTCCGGGATGGTGCGGCGGAGATAATCCAGATTCCCACCCCGCGTGTGGGCCGGCTGGTCCCGGTCCCAGGTATTCACGCTGTAATATTCCCGAATGCCCAGCGTGGCGCCTTGCGCCGACCAACCGGAGATAAGGTCGTCGAGCGTATATCCTCCCTTAATGAAGGCCGTCGCCACACTGACTACCACATTAGGATGCACCCTCACAGTCGGGGGCGGAGAATGGTAATTGTAGGCATACATCCCGACCAGTTTCCCGGGGAAGGTCGCGTCGACGGCTTCCGCCACCTCGTTAGCGACCGTGACCACCCTGTCGGTTACCGTGCCTAACTCCTCGCACAATGCACATTCGCACCATCCGCCGCCATCGCTCGGGTCCATCGAAACGCTGTCCAGCGAGGGATCGCTTTCGAACCGCTCGAGGGCATATTTCACGAAGAGGGCACGAACCTCGGGATTTCCCAGACACGGTTTAAGATTGGATGTTTTTTTCCGTTCTCCATCGAGCAAGGGCCAATATTCGGGATGTGCGTCAAACTCGTCCCGCGCCCACTTGACGATGCGCCCATACGCGTGGCCGGTATTCAGGGCGATACCCTGCACACAACGGTTTCTGGCACACCACTCGGCATAGGGCTCCTTCGCATAGTCCCACGGGCCCCAACCGTACCAGATGCGCCGCGCGTAATAGGCTGGGCGCTCAAAATCGTCCACGGCGATACGCACCACATCGAGCTGGGGCACAATTTCCCATGTTGGGCCGGGGAAGAACTGGCGGTACCCAAGACGGTGAAGCAAATCCCAAACCGCGTGCTCGGCCGCCAAATCCGTCGCACCAATCAGCCACAATCCTTCCGCGTGCGAACGTAGCAGGTATTCCTCCCGCCGATGGATATCCTTCGGATCAAATAGTGAGCCGACTTCCGGAATCTCAAAATCGCCGGCAAGACCAACAGCCAGACCGGTTTCCCCGCTACCGGTCGTCACAGGAAATTCCGTCCCGGCCATCTCGCCCAAGTAACGGGCCAACGTGTCCGCCACGGTGCGCACCCCCTCGGAAGCCTCCCGCGATACAACTATAGGATATAAGGCGTTCCCGGCCTCAGCCAACGTGACTTCTTCGGCGCCGTCGGCACAAAAGCTACCCAACAGAACAAAAAGAATCACAACCACCGCCCTTACGCATATCGATGTCCGGATCATCGCACGCCCCCTTTCAAGACATATCCCGATTCGCGTTATTGTACCTTAGATTCCCAGGAGAAAATTCATCCACGCGACCCCAAAAACATAAAACGCGAATTTGTATTCCCTCAAGTCTGAGGAGTAGAAGAGACTGAGACGACCGGCGTTTCCGTCATGTCAATCCGAAATACATTCGAGAGGTTTTGCTATGCAAACAGGAAAGTTTTCTTTCGCTTGTACCGCAAGTTTGACCATTCTGCTGACTTCTTTGCAGACATATGCCGCGCATGCACCCGCAATTGCCGTGTTCGATCTCGAAACCGCGCGCGTGTTCATCGATGCGAAAGGGTACGCCACCCTCGAGCCTGCGAAGCAGATGGAGTGGCCGTCGAACAGCCGGCCCTTTGTTCGCCTGGAAAGCGAAGAGGGCATGTCCTCGCCAGAATCGGTGACGGCAAACGACGGCCGCCTCACCGCGGTGTTTTCCGATGGAAGCGTGTGCGAGTTCAGCGTAACGCCCGGCAGGGGCTTTCTGGTGTTCGACGTGACGCGCCTCGAAGCCCCAAATGCAACACGTCTCAAATTATTCTCGCTTCCCGTGCCACACGACGCCCAAGTCATGAGCAGGCTGAACGCCGCACGCACGCCCACGCATATCGCCGCCCTCTCGGCTGCCGAGATTAACGTGCATGCCTATACACAAACGAGCGGACGGCGCGATGGCGACCGTGAAGGCTGCTCGCATGAGTTCAACCCCACGGAGAAGGCCAAGGTGGGCGCAACGGCAGCCCTCTTCACCGCGACAAATGATGCACAGCAGAGTGGCTGGAGCATCGTCGGACGCAATTTCCCCAACCCCCTCGACCTTAGCGGCTGCAAAGCCATTCGCGCATGGGTGCATGGCGACGGTAAGGGCCAGAGCCTCAAAATCCAGCTTTATGATGGCCGGGGCGGTTACCGCGACACTTACATTCCTATCACCTTTGAAGGATGGCGGCAGATTACGATCGACAAACCGGCGCTAAACACCCTCCGCTATGACCATGTCACCACCCTCAACATTTATTACAATGGACTGCCAGCCGGCGAAACGGTCTCCTGCATCATCGACCATATCGAGGCCATCGTCGAACGCGACAACCAGGAAGAGGCGGTCCTCCTCGAAGATTTCGAACAGCCGGGCTCCTTGTTCTGGTCGGAAGCTGCGCGGACCCTGAATCTCGAAACGCTCGCGTCGCATGGGCTTCTCCCCGCGCGGTTCGGCCTTCTCTTCAGTCCACAAGAAACATTTTTCGACACCATGCAGCACTTCGAAGTCGCGGCCGGCCTGCCGAGTCCGCGTCCCGGCGGAGTTTGGAACAAGCGCTCGCCCTGGACCAAGCACTCCTACCTTTTCATTACACGGTTCGATCGGTCTCAGACCGACGACGTCATCGCGATGGCCCGGCGCGGCGGATTTGACATGATCCTGATTCTCCAAAGTTCATGGACGAAGGCCACGGGCCATTTTGAAATCAACACCGACCAATTTCCCGGCGGACTTGATACCTTGGTAAAGACCGTACAACGTTTCAAAAATGCGGGATTCCACGTTGGACTGCATTTTCTCGGCGCTTCCATCTACCCCCCCGACCCTTACCTGACGCCGGTACCCGACCCCCGGCTCGTCAAAGACGCAACCATCGAGCTTGCGCAGCCTATTGGAGAAGAAGCCGATTTCATCCCCACGGTATCCGCTCCGGAAGCCTTTCCCGAGGAAGATGGCGGCTACCGCGGAGAGGGGACGGTTATTCAAATCGACAATGAGTTGATTCAATACGGCTCGCGGGCCATGGAAGCGCCGACGGGGTTCCGAAACTGCAAGCGCGGCCACCTGGGCACGGGCATCGCTTCCCACGCCAAAGGCGCCGTCATCAGCCACCTGAAGCGCTCCTACGGTTACCACATGTATGACATGGACTCCACGCTTATCGACGAGGTCTCGGACCATTTCGCCCGCGTGGCCAACGCTTGCGACATCGACATGATGTACTTCGACGGCTCCGAGCGTCTCCAGGGCGATCACTGGTATTACAACGCCAAATTGCACAAGACGTTCTTCGACAAACTCGCGCGCAAAGATATCCTCCTCCAAGCCAGCAGTTTCAGCCATTACTCATGGCACATCCTCGCGCGGAGCGCTTCGGCGGACGGGCACGGCGACCTCAAAGGCTACCTGGACGCGCGTTCGGGCGGGTTCGACTCCTTAAAGCGGAACGGCATGCCTCTCGACATCGGCTGGTACTATGGGTACGACCCCAATTGCACACCGGATATGTACGAATACGTCCTGGGCGCAACCATCGGCTACGATTCCTCGATGTCGTTCCAGGTCTCGCTCGATGCGGCCCGAAAACATCCCTTCACGGGCGACATCCTCGACTCCATCGGCCGGTATGAACGCCTGCGCCTCTCGGGCCGCGTACCGGACGATATGCGCGAACGGTTGCGCATAAATCCCGCCCTGGCCGGTGAAAAAACACCCGGGGAACGCGCCGAATTGCTCGACCTCCGGCGCGAATATCGCCTGCTTGGCGCGGAAGGCGAGGAAGTGTTTCAGCGCGTCAGGTACGCCCCATGGCATAACGTGGCCTCAAGCGACCCAGAAAGCATGCAATGGAACGTCCGCGTTCCTCAAGGACCAGCCCGTGTCGGTATCCAAGTACACGCCATGCCGGGCCCATGGAGCACCCCGGGACCGTCCTATTCAGTTGCAAAGGCCCTCACACTCGAAACATTCGACGATCTCGCGCCGTATGTGCCTGGCAGCGATAGCAACGTAACGGAAATCGTCGACGGTCAAGCCGGCTCCACCTTGGAAGGCGTAACGCAAAACTTCGCCTTATCCGAGGCGGCGAAAGAAGGCCGCCGGTGCGCGGTGTATTCCGCCGAAAGCTCGTTAAGCACGAAGGCCGGGTGGAGCTATATCGGCAAAACTTTCGACCCGCCGCTCGATATCGCGTGGCACAAGGCCATCGGGTTCTGGTTGCGGGGCGACGGCAAGGGAGGCAAATTCAAACTCCAGCTTACCGACGGCTCGAAGGCCGCCGATTTTTACATTGAAAACAACTACACCGGCTGGCGGTACCAGCAATGGCCACGCCCCGAATCCGACCCTATCGACTACACGCAGGTGCGGCGGCTCAATTTCTATTACAACGGCCTCCCCGCCAAGACATCGGTCTCTTGCGCCATTGACGACGTGAAAGCCTTGCCGGAAGTGGATATCCGCACCCTCACCGATCCCTGGGTCGAGATTGACGACCGCCGCATCGCTTGCCCTGGCGTGCTTCTTGATGGCCAATACGCTTTTGTCTGGCCCGGCGAACCGCTACGTCGTTATGGTTTGCCGTTGACCGAACCCGACACCGGTGAATCACCTATCGAGACGTTTAGACTGCCCGAGGGTGAATACACCGCTCGTTTTGGAAGCGAGGGAGCTGTCATGGGGCCGATTCG
>JAWODE010000646.1:0-2777 GCA_046483455.1 Candidatus Hydrogenedentota bacterium
GCGGCATTTTCATGGTCTACGGTTGAGCCCAAGGGCTCATGTGAAACGATCAGGCTGCGCAGTGTTCGTCCGTGTCCGTCCGTGTGGCTCTGCCTCGAAAATTCTTCTTTTGGGTGTGGGACCGGCGCCCTCGCCGGTCAGTATTACAAGGAGCGCGGACGTACCCGTCCGCGGTGGTCTTAACGACGGGCAGGAATGCCCGTCCTCCGTTGCCGGACCGTGGCGCACCCTATTTTCATGGTCTATGGGTGAGCCCCATAACTCATGTTTCGCTGTCCCGATCGTTTTTCGCGTGCGCGATGCGCGCCTTGGCTTTTTCAACAGCCCCTCTGTCCCGAGGGTTTTTTGCCAAAATAGTCCCGGCTTTTCGCTACTTGGTTGTTTGCTTCGCCAGCTCGGTAGCTTGGGCAAGCATGACATCGCCGAGGGTTTCACCGTAGAAGGAGGCGGTGACTTCGTAGCCGCTCTCGCGATATTCATCCGGCGTGAGAATGTAGCCAATATGGTCCGTCGTCAATGCCGCCACGCACGGATTCTTCACGCCGCCGTCCGCCAGCACTTTTTTCACGTGCAGCCCGATTTCACAAATGGGTTCGCCCGGAAATGTCACCATGGCGAAATCGTTAATGCGCAGCGCGTACAGGGGCGCTTGGTCCGGAAACATGGTCGGGAGCAACTGCTGTAATTGTTCTTCGGTCACGTGATATTCAGAACCCGCGATTTTGATGAAGTCCGGCGCGGCTTGTTGCGGCGGCAGGTCCACCCACTGAGAACGCACGGTGAAAGTATCGACTTGCCGGGTATCGATGCTCTCCGCCAGGGAGGCGGCTTTAAGTCCAACAAGACGGCCGTAATTCTCGGCGCGTTCCCAGTTGCTGCCGCCTTCTGCGCGCACGGGGGAAATATCGCCCTCTGCGCCGTTGGTATACATGCAGGTAATGCCTTCGTCCAGTACCGCCTCGACGGTGCGCTGCATCACGCCCGGCCATCCGCCGGAAATGAGCATTTCATCGGGCGACATGATGGTCCCGTGGGCGGTGTAGTTGACGAGCACGATGTACGGGGTCCCGTCGGTGCGGTCGAGGCGGAGGACCGTCATATCTTCATCCACGTACTCGTCTTTGCGACGGTTCCGGTTCATTCCCTTGATCCGGGTGACGGCCGCGCCCGCCTTGACCGGCCTAAGCGCGGCGTTGGCCGCAATTAGACCTTCAGCGATGCGGTCAGTAACGAAATTGAGCATCTCCTCCGAAAAAATGCCGATATGAGGGTTGTCGGCGGTGTTCCGGCGGTCCAGGGCAAATCCTTCGAGTCCGGCATGGGTGTGGCTGGCCGGAACGAGGGTACGGGCAAGAGAAAGGCCGTCAATGTCCGCCTTAGCCAGGGATTCCTCGACGGCGCCCAGGGGAATGCTGCAGGCATCGACGGTAATCAGAGCCGATTTCTCGCCGTTTTGGTCAAAAATGAGGGCTTTCGCGTGAATGGTGTCGTGAATCCCTTCGGCGGGTTTGCCCTCGCGGTCGCCGTAGCCGCCGAGCTGTGTCGGGATGTTTTCCTCGATGGGAGTGATGCTGACGGTCGCGACTCCCGCCGATAGTTCCGAAAATCCGGGCGACGCAGCCAGCACAGCGCCCGCGATTACACACAGAATTCGCATGGATATATCCTCCGATTGCCGAAAATGAACTGCACCACATTTAACCTTCGAGGTCGTTTCTGCCCGAGAAGAATACTACAGGAAACACAGGAGACAAAGAAACCGCCTGTCCGCGGGCGTTCGAAAGTTGAAAAAACACGGTGGAAAGCGTTACAACCACGCTTCAATAGGCGCTCGCGCTACGTGGGAAATCACCAGAATTTAGGAGATGTTCCGATGACTTTTGCCAAGCTTGTGGAAGCACTGTCCCGGTATGAAACCGTCCTCGAACCCGACGAAAACACCCCCGAATGGTGGGCTGGGGCGCCGTCGGTGTGCCGTGCGCAGGATGGGACGTTCTATCTGGCCGCACGCATGCGCGAGGGAAACTCCCCCCGGGGAAGCCGCGGCTACGAAATACGGCTATTGAAGAGTTCCGACGGCCTCGGCTTCACCCCTTTCCATAGCTTGAAACGCGAGGACGCCACGCTGCCCGGATTCGAGCGGCCGGCGCTGGTTCAGGACCCGGCATCGGGCAACTTCCGGCTCTACGGGTGCGCGAACCTGGGACCCGGCTGGGGCATCTTCAAACTCGATGACGTAGCAGACCCCGCGCAATTTGACGTGTCCACGCGCACGACCGTTCTCGAGGCGACGCCGGGGGAAGAAGGCTTCATTAGTGTGGCGGGGTTCAAAGACCCCTTCGTGATGCACGCCAACGGTGTGTGGCACATGGTCGTGATCGGCTACGACCAGGTCGAGCGGGCCTATCATCTGACCAGCGAAGATGGCGAGCACTGGGAATTCATGGGCGAGAATCCCATCCTCGAAAACGCGGGCTGGCACAATTGCTACACCCGTCCCGCATGCCTTATGCCTCTCGCGGTGGGATATCTGATGGTGTACGAGGGCTCGCACATCTCATGGCGGGATCCGTCGTACAACATTGCCACGGGGCTGGCGTACTCCCCCGACCTTGAAGACTTCATCGACCTAACGCCGGATGATCCCCTGCTTAAAAGCAACACTCCGGGGCAATATCATACGTGGCGCTATTCCCATTGGCTGCCCGTCAAGGACAAAGTCCACGTCTATTTCGAGGCGGCACGTCCAAATAATACCAACGAAACGCGCTTGGCTG
>JAWODE010000655.1:0-7617 GCA_046483455.1 Candidatus Hydrogenedentota bacterium
GTTTAGAAACAGTCCGCAGAACGCCGAGAATTGCGCCCAACGGATGTAAACACGCGGCGGGATGGTCTTTCCTCCAAACCCGCCCACATCCGAGCCGATCACGTTGTATCCGACCTTGGCGCTGCGCAGAATATCCCGGAGAGCTTCTTCAATGCCTTCCTCTTCAAGGGCCCAAGCGTGGTCCTGGTCGCCTACCCACGTGACGGGCGCCGCGTCAATTGGCGCAAACCCTTCCGGATGAAAGTAGCCGTCCAGCGCTCGGGACAGCGTGATGAATTCAGGATTGAGCTCCTCCACCAAGGCGTTCTGGTACTCGTCGCGGTAGTAATGGTCCATGTATCCACGGGTGGTCATCCAGCCCGCGTGCGTCTTTTGATAAGGAAACGGCAGGCCAAACGGCCGCGAAGAGAAATATGTGGCGGCGCCGTCGAGTTTCCATCCGTCGATACCCCACTCGAGGACCTGACGCTGCAGGCCCCGCCACCAGGCCACGGCTTCGGGGTTGGTATAGTCGATGAAACCGCCCCTGCCTTTCCACCAGCCTGTCTGGAAACCGTTGCCTGCAAGGTAGCCTTTTTCACGCGCCTCGGCATACCACTCCGACGAATCGCGGATGGCCGTGTCATCGTTTTCGCTGTTGACCATAGGGGTCATCCAGAGCACGACCCGGTAGCCACGGTCCTCGAGACCGGTGAAAAAGATCTCGGGGTCGGGGTAGCGCGCCTCGTCCACCTGGAAATCGTTATAGCGGGTGCTCCAGGGGCTGTCGATCAAGATAGTGCGTACCGGGATGTCGTGTTCTTCATAGCCTTCGAGGAGCTCGAGCACGGCCTCCCTCGTATTGACGTCGTCCTCCCATAACCAGCACTCGAGGGCCCATTTCGGGGTGACCGGGGCGGGTCCGTGGCGCGTAGCGTTAAACGGAATGCCGCAGAACGGTAGATACCAATAGAGCCAGACCAGGAGCGCCACTAGAACAAGCAAACCCGCGCCGGCTAGTGCCAGGCGAAACAAACAACCCCGGCCCTTTTTCTTCGGTGTCGATTCCGTCATGGTCGCCTCGCGTCTTTGGTGTTAAACATTGAAAACGACCCTAGCACAAAGACCGCACAACAGAAAAGTCATGACCCTTTACACCCTTCGATCCTGCTTTCGCAGCTCTGGAAGAGATGAAGGAAGGACTTTTGACAGGATTTACAAGATTAACAAGATGCATCCCTTTAATCTCGCCCCTTCAAAAGAAGAATCGCAGCGAAGACAAAGAGACCCTCCCCGTCTAGCCGTTCTTTTTGGTCTTTCGCATCTGTACTACTATCTGCAAGCTTCGATCATGTTTTCCAAGAGCTTTATCTAAAGCAACAGACTTTCTTGGGCTCGAAGACAAAAAATCCTCTCGCGCGTCCGGCGAGCCCGCGTTGCCGAAGACGCAAGCCGGACCAAGGGAGGACGCTTTTCTTTGGTTTCTATTATGGTTGTGGCCAGGCCGCGCTGTGTGCGTCCGTGTTTGTCCGTGTTCTTCTGCCTCGACAATTTCTCCGGTGTGGGACCGGCGCCCTTGCCGGATATCATGACAAGGAGCGCGGACGTATCCGTCCGCGGTGATCTCACCGACGGGTAGGACTACCCGTCCTCCGTTGAGGGATTGGAGACGTGTCGGTCGCACGAGCGGCTTGGTCAGAGACCATGCCGTAGCAAGAATTCCTGTCCCTTTGGGTGTGGGACCGCCGCCCCGGTTGTCGGTCTTATTTTCGTGCTCTATGGGTGAGCCAAACGGCTCATGTTTCGCTGGCCCGGCCGTTTTTCGCGTCTGGATGCATGGGCCGGCTTTTTTCGGTTAACAACGTTATCCGCGGTGCGCGTTAATCCGACTCTGCCTCGCCTTCACCGCCTTCTTGCGTGCGGTTTGTGGCCTCTGCGGCTGCCCGGGCGCGTTCAGCCTGGCGACGCTGTTCCTCGAGTTCCTTGCGCCGTTGTTGGTCTTCGATCCAGCGTTTCTTCTCGGTCTCGACCTGTTCGAGATTGGTCCTGGCGCGGGCGATTTCCTCATCGCGGGCATTCACGAGGGCGGTGGATTGATCGTCAGGAATGTATTTCAGCAAAGCTTGAGCGCTCTGGAAGCGTTTTTTGGCGTTGTCGAAGGCCTGTTCACTCGAGGCTTCCTCGATCATCCGCTGGCCCTCCTCGATAAGGCTCTGGGCCTGCCGGATGATTTCATTAATTACCTTGCGCATCTTGGCTTGAGCGTCTTTCTTCCCGCTTTCCGCCTGCTCCCGTTGCGTTTTGAATTCGTTGCTGACATTCTCAAACAAGGTTATGGCTTTCTGGTACACCTTAAGGGCTTCGCCGTATCGATTCTGCGCCATCAAAGCATCTGCCTCGGCCAGAGCCGTTTCGCCGGCGGACACGATCTCGCGGTCGGTTTGTTCGCGTTCGTCACGCCGCCTCTGTTCGATGCGCGTTTCCTGAATCAAGCGCGCGGCCTCTTCATTTCCCCGATCAATCTCGATGGCGCGGTTAAAATATACAAGGGCTTGCTGGAGGATATCGGAGGGGGCCTCCGGGTCGGATACCCTTGCCGCCTGTTCTTTGCCCTGCTCGATATAGTAATTGGCCAGTTTCCGCACGATGCGTTGCCGGTCCGGTCCGCGTGTTTGGAGCGCAATCTTCCATTCTTTCACTGCGCGTTCTTTATTGCCATACTCGAAATACATGTCGCCGATTTGTTCATAGGCCAAGTAGATATCCGGGTTTACTCTGACAAAGAAACCGTATATCTCATCGGCGGCCTTGGCATTCTTTTTTTCTTTCAAGAGGTACTCGATATTATCGACGAAATACCAGGTCAGGTTTTCTTTCGAGGGTTCTACATAATCCAGTTCTTCTTCTTTTTGAAGAATGGTGTATGCAATATCGCTTACGGCCTGGACCGCTCGATTGAATGCATTTTGGGCACCCCCGTTTTCGAAATAGCCGCTATACCCTTCCCCGTGAACGTAGTCGGCGCGGACAATAATTCGGGCATCATCCAAATAGCTTCGGTTCGTCCTAAAATAATCGAGAAGTTCCCGCACGATCATCGGCTTTTCGCGCTTGGGAACATACGTGAAATTCTCGAGATGCTCGTCGATATCGGTGTTAATTTTTGCCGCGAGTTTTCGTCCTTCCACCGACGTGTCCCACATATAGGGCAAGAAGAGGTCGGAAACAAGAGACGATAATACCCCCATGCGATAGGCATGATAACTGCCTGTCGAGTAGCCGCGTGCGTCGTATAGTAGAAGCATCTCTGCGCTAATCCGCTGTATCGCGCGGGTATCGGTGTTTATTTCCACAGAATCGCGCAACGCCGAGGGCCCCGCCAATGCCCCTTTGATGAGGTCCTCTTTATAATCCGTGCTCGTCGTCTTGTAGGCATCCTGAAGCGAGCGGCGGACTGCCTGCAGCCCCGTGCCCGTTATAGCACGTTGAGCACGCGGCCCCCACGCATAGGCGTCCAGGGAAAACACAGCAGCTAACAGCACGGCTGCACCGATCACGACCCATCCTCGTTTTTTCATGTCTTACCTCATCTTCTCCCGGTTCGTTACCGAATCTACCGGCTGGTCTCCGCCGGATTTATTATCTGCTACCGCCGTCCTTTTCGCAGGCCTTGCGGCAACGCGCTACGCGCGCCCGTCTAGAATACCAAATCCTTATACATTGGATCGTTCGGGCGGTGTTCATATCGTGGTTCAAAGTCGGTTTCCGGCAAGCGGTTGCTGCACCACGCCGGCACCTCTTCAAGCACGCTGTTGTCATAGACGTTTCTACGGGCCCATTCTACCAGAAGCTCGGTGTACGGAGGCCGGTGCTGCTGGTCCGGATACCGCCGGAACTCGACGTGCCCGTCAAGATAGAGCACATTCCCTCCGGGCGGCACCATATGGTTTAACTGCAGCATACCCAAATCACTCACCGAATCATACAGTACGGGAATCTCACTCTCGGATGCGGCGGTTGCCGCGGGATTGTTCATATCCGAGATGAAAAAGCGCGATACGCCGTAGTGAATACGGTGAAAGGTATCACTTTCGCCGGGGGCGTGGCGGCCTGGCACATGGAGGTCTTCCCCCATAAAGCCAACAACCCCTTCATACATCAGGCGATGCAATTCCGCCCACATAAAAAGCGCATGTTCCTCGGTCTTAACCGCATAAGGCAGATAGGTGTACATGTCATTCGTAAGGCATTCGGGGTCCATGCGTTGCCCCAGCATGCCTTCGATGGCCTCCCGGTTGCGCGGGTCTGTCAGCATAACGTTCTCGAGGTAGCCGTCCATAAATGTGATATCGGTGTACCAATCAAGGCGCGGATCCGCCAGCTCTTTTACTGAACCGGGACACACAAATACCTGCAACGTATCGAGATATTCCGGGTAAAATCCCCGCACATCGCAGATGAAATTGTTCCGCTGTAAATGATGGCGCACCCCGTCGGAATCCGGATAATCCCAGTATCCATTCGGGGCGCCGGGGGGGAGATACCCATTGTGATCATTGGCCCACAAACTAAAGACGATACCAATCTGGCGAATGCTGTTGTTGCAATACGCGCGCCGGGCCTGTTCGCGGGCACGCAACAAGGCCGGCAGAATAAGCACAAATAGAATGCCGATGATGGTAACGGATACCAGTAACTCTATCAGTGTAAACCCCTGCTTGCGTGGCAGGTCAATCATAGTGCCCTCGCCTGCCGTACGGCCCTCTCACCCTACGGCGCCCTGCCTTGGTTCATACTCTCTAAACCTTGGCGCGACAGTAGCATGACCAGACACGATTGTCAACAGAGGACCCGAGCGGCAACCGCATAAAAGCCTCGCATGAATCGTCAGTTTTCGGATATCGAGTGCGTTTCCGGGCCGTATCTTAGACGGCAGGAGACTCATCTTGGTGGCTGAGGGACGCCAACAAGGCGGCAATCTGTCAAACCGACCGAGGAGCCACGCATTTTGCTTTTGGTCGGAAGTTACGGCTATTCGTGACCGGCGCCGTTTTGAAGGTTTAATCGTTGATTGATGACACCCCGCTCATTTTGTATGCTGGTTGGCGGGGGAGGTATGAGGATGAGACGGACGCACGCGTTTTTTTGGGGGATGGTATTGGCGGTGGGCAGCATGGCTCCGGCCACCGCGGCTGAGGGTCTTGACACGGGCTGGCGTGATCGGGCGGACGAGCTCCGCGGCACGGTGCGTGAGATTCTGACCTTTCCCGGGGAACGCGTGCCCCTCGAAGCCCAAACGCATCGAACCATCGAAGGCGACGGATACCACATCGAGTGCGTGACGTATCAGAGTGAACCCGGCTCGCGTGTTACGGCCCATCTGTATCTTCCGGCGTCTTCGGATACACCCCTGCCGGGCATGGTGGTTGCGTGCGGACACGGCGGCTCCAAATCCGGGATTTACTACCAGTATGCGGGGCAGCTTTACTCGAAACTGGGCTTCGCCTGTCTTATCCCCGACACGATTGGTGAGGAGGAGCGTCATAAAGAGGGGAAAATGGGGACCCGCGCCCATGATATGTATGAATTCGGCAATGACAGTCCGGCCCGGCGCGCGTTTACCCGCGAAAAACTGCGCCGCATGGTGCTTGGCAAGGTAGCCTGGGACCTTGTGCGCGGACTGGACTACCTGGCAACGCGGAGCGACGTCGACTCGGAGCGTTTGGGGATCATCGGCAACTCGATGGGCGGTACTACGTCGAGTTTCGTAACGGTCGTGGATACGCGGGTTCGCGCTGCCGTGATCAGCGGGTGGAGCATGACGGCCCAAGGGGCCATTCAGGGGAAGGATTGCAGCAAAATGCCTTACGAGGCGATTGCGCACGCGATGAGCTTCAACGAGTTCAACGCGCTCGTGGCACCGCATGCCGCGACGCTCCACATCAATGGCGACTGCGATTCGATCATCGATACCGCCGAAGAAGGCAAGGCGGTTGTGCGCCGCACCCGTGCCGCGGCGGCCGGTGCGAAGCAGATTCTCGCTGATGCCGACATCAAGGGTGTCATCGAGACCCATTTTGTGAGGGGAGGCGGCCATCGGCCCTACATTATCACCTCGCGCCCGGCGAAATGGCTTCAGCAACACCTGCAGCGACCGGAGGAGCGGCGGCCTATCCCCCCGGCAACGGTGAAACTTGGCGACTGGGTAGACCAGCACGGCTTGAAACTGGAAAAACTCTATGATACGGAGCAGCGTCAGCGGGGGACGAATGCCATCGACATCGGGGCGGTCTACCGCGAGCCCGCGGAATTGGCCTGCTTCCCGGGGCAATCCGCTCCGGAGCCGCAATATACATGGGAAGGGTGGAAATCCCATATGGTGAATCAGGGGGACATCGCGCCGTGATTATGTGCTGACTAAGCGTCGGCCCGCGGGGTAATTTGCCTCGCCACAGGGCAAGCAAGTACACTCTGCGGAATAATTGCCCATTGATAACGTAGTTAGATTTGTTTGGAGTAAGCTTGTATGCCCAGAATCAAGAAATTTACTGTTGTTCCGAAGTTGCCGGCCGACCTCGAGCCTCTCCGTGAGCTCGCCTTCAATTTGTGGTGGTCTTGGGACCCGGAAGCCATTGACTTGTTCTTTCGCATTGATCGCGACCGTTGGATCACGGTTAAACAAAACCCCGTGCGTTTGTTGGGGGAAGTGCGGCAGGACCGTCTCGAGGAGTTGGCGCAGGATGACGGTTACCTGGCTCATCTCGAACGCGTCTATACGCGCTTCCAAGCCTACATCAAAGGCAATAACTGGCACGAAAAGAATCCGGAGGTTCCAAAAGAGTTTCAAGTCGCCTACTTATCCGCCGAATTCGGGTTGCACGAGTCTATGGCCCTCTACTCGGGAGGCTTGGGGGTGTTATCTGGAGACCATCTGAAAGCGGCCAGCGATATGGGTCTGCCCCTCGTGGGCGTCGGCCTGATGTATCGGGAAGGGTATTTGCAGCAATACCTTAATGCCGATGGCTGGCAACAGGAACGCTACCCCGTCAATGACTTCTACAACTTGCCGGTCAGCCTCGTGCGTGATGCCGAGGGAAATACCGTGACCATTGAGGTCGAGTATCCGGAACGGCCCGTAAAAGCCCGCATCTGGCGCGTAAACGTCGGCCGCGTCCCTTTGTACCTGCTCGATTGCGACTTTGACGAAAACGACCCCGATGATCGGGAGATCACCGCGCGGCTGTACGGCGGCGACAACGACATGCGGGTGCGGCAGGAGATTCTGCTGGGGATGGGCGGCGTTAGGATGCTGCGCACGTTGGGTATTCATCCAACCGTGTGGCATATGAACGAAGGCCATTCGGCGTTTATGACTCTTCAGCGGATCAAGAATCTGGTGAAGGAGGAAGGTCTCAGCGTCGAGCATGCCATCGAGTCGGTGAAGGCGGCCAGCGTGTTTACGACCCACACGCCCGTGTCCGCCGGCAATGATATGTTTTTGCCGGAAATGATGAACCATTATTTCAGCAAATATGCCCATGAAGTGGGAATAAGCACGGAAGAATTTTTGGGATTGGGCCGTCAGGACCCGAACGATCCCCGCGAACCCTTCTGTATGACCGTGTTGGCGCTCAAATT
>JAWODE010000688.1:0-5075 GCA_046483455.1 Candidatus Hydrogenedentota bacterium
GCCGTCTCGGGCCAGAATTGACTGTGACTGACCGCCTCGACGATCTGCCCGAGAGCAAGGTCGTTGTCCGCGACCGTCGCTCGCGGCGTCGGGTACCCCTCGCGCGTGCCTACCGTGTGGTCGTTGGGCAGCAACATGATCACAAAGTTGTACCACTCTCCCTTCTCCTCACATGCGCGAAATTCCTTTAAGAACTCGCGCGCGCGGTAGACATCCTGCACTTTCCCCGGAAAACCAATGAAGGCCGGGCAAATATAGCCCTCCAGACCATTCACCTGGGTATAAGCGGAAATCTTGACCGTCTTGGTCTCGTTCAGATAGTCCTGGTAGATATCGGTCCACGTCGCATCGCGGGGCGCAATACGCGCTTTCACCATCTCGCCGTAGTTGCGGAATGTCAACCCCGCTGCCAACACATGGTCCCAAATAAATCCGGATGAAGCGTAGGCCAACGCATCGTCCCCATCGTAGGGATAGCTCCGCGGAAACCCTCCGAAAGCCTTCTCGATGTAGTCCGTCACATAGCCCTCATCGGTCCACTGGTGGCCATCCGCACTCAAAATGCCGTTGCAATAAAAGTTGTCGAGCAGTACAAATTCTTCGGCCAGAGCATGATGATTCGGCGTAACCTCGCGGCCGAACTGGCACAGGGTGGCATCGCCTTTGCCCTGGGGTAAATCACCGAAAACTTGGTCATACGTGCGGTTTTCCTTGATGATGTACATCACGTGCTTGATGGGCGATACATCGCCCGGGCGTTCGGGCACCGGAACGACCCGCTTCGGCCCTTCATTTTCCTCGCTATACTGCAGCATGTGCGGCAACCGCATGGCCACCGCCGCCCGATGGGTATAGGCATCCAGCATCAGCGCATCGGGCGTTTCAACCACCGTGACCGAACCCATGTGGTCGTGGGAATTAAAGCCATGCCAGTCCTTACCGTACGTCCTCGCTTTCGAGTCTACATTGGTTTCGGGATACCTGCTCCCCACCCCTTTCGTATTCGCGATGCAAAGCAATGCCTCCTCGTGAGCAAAGGCCACCGCCCCGGGATACCAGCCCGTCGGAATCAGCCCCCTGACCCGTCCGTTGCTCGTGTCCATCACCGCAATGCAGTTATTGCCTCCCAGCGCCACGTACAGCGACGCCCCATTGTCTGAAACCGTAAGCGCGTTGGGCGCGCTTCCAAAAGGAAGTTCAAGCGAAGGCCGGGCAATCCAGCCGTCAACTACCACGTCACTCGCCGTATCAATCACGCTGATCGTGTCGCTGTTGGCATTCGCTACGTAGAGCCGGGAACCATCGGGCGACAGCACCATCCCGCAGGGATGCAACTCAACCTCGATCTCCTTTGCCACCCCGCCGGAATCCAAATCGATTACGGATACCGTACCCGTCGAGGCGATCCCCGCCGGATTTACTACAACGCGGCTACCCGACGTCGGGCCGGTAAGGTCGTTTGGCTTCGGGCGCCGTCCACCCCAGTTGGTCACGTACGCTTTGCTCCCATGGAGAACAACATCGTACGGCGCGATGCCCACGGGAATCTCGGTCTCGACCTTTCCGGAGTCCGCATCAACCACCCCCACACTGTTGTTGCGGCTAAGGGCCACGTAAATAAGACCGTTAGGTTCGTCCAGGGCAAACCCGCCGGGGGCCGAATCGCCCTTCCCGCCGGGACCACGCAACGCAATCGTTTGCACCCACGCGAATTTGCCGTCCTCGCCCCTCCCCGCACAGTGAATGGCCGCCTCGGCCGCCGTAGTCCACACGCGAGAGCCGTCCTTCGTCCACGCAATACCGCAAAATGCGCTTCCGCCTTTCGGCATAGCCAAGGTCTGCACGACACGGCACTCGACGGCATCAAAAAACACCACGTCGGTACGGTTTTTGATGGCCAGCAAGCGTCCGCCGGGATGCACAGCGATACCCACAGGCCGGCCTGGAAACTCGACCGTCGTGCCCGCCGGGTTCAACACCTGCGTCGTGGGAACCACATAGGTACCATCCCCGTGAGGCCCCACAACCGCCTGTTCCAGAAAGGTATCCGGGCCGGCCTCGAGTGCGCGCCGCACCCCCGGAAGTTCCTGCGTTGCACAGCCCACGGCCAATATCAACAAGCAAAAAAGAAACGCTACTTTACGCATGAGATGAACCCTCCTGGGATAGAAACCGCGGGGCGTGCGGAATTCCCCGATGAATCGGAACACTACCGCACCTGGTTCGCCTATTAAAATACCCACAGGGAGAGAACAAGGCAAATCCATTCAAATCGCCGGGTAACTTAAGACGGCCTGACTCACGTACTTCAGCTATTGGGAAAGCGTTCGGTCATCGGCTCACCCATGTGGTAAGAGAGAGAGGAGCTGTTGAAAAGTCCTCAAACCATTGGGATTGAGCGAAAAGTAGGGACTGACCCCGTCGTTTGCGCAGCAAACCGGGGTCTGTCCCGGCCGCTTTTCGCGCCTGCGATAAACGACCCGAGTTTTCCAACTCCAGGGATACGGTTCTTCCGCGGCGCCAACGGCGCGTTGACATACCAGTTTTCCTGGCCCTTTAGACTACGCTGGTATATTTTGCGCCGTTGGCGCTTCACGGATTACTGCAGCAGACAGGGTCTTTTTCCGTCGTCCTGAGTATAAGAAATTTTATTCCGCGATTTGGAATCCAGCCGACAACGCAATTGCACTAAAATCTCGGACTTGTGCTTGCCACCACTCCTGCTTATAGATAAACTAAGATAGCGAAACATGGGCCCTTCGGCTTACCCGTGGACCATGAAAACCGGGGCCGGGATGTTCCGCCACCGCAAAAGTCTTTGCGGCAACGGAGGACGGGTTGGCCAACCCGTCCGTGAGATCACTGCGGACGGACACGTCCGCACTCGTTCTGATAATGACTGGCACGAGCGTTGGTCCCACATCGGACGGAAAATAATTTTCGAGGCAGCGCAACATGAGCCATGGGGCTCACCCGTAGACCATGAAAATGCCGCCAATCACGCTCCGGCAACGGAGGACGGGCATTCCTGCCCGTCAATCAGATCGCCGCGGACGGATACGTCCGCGCTCCTTGTCATAGTGACCGGCGAGGGCGCCGGTCCCACACCGGAGAAATTTTCGAGGCAGAAGTGACGGAAGGGCCGGCGCTGACAGGAGGCTCGATCGTCTACGATGCGGTATCCGCAAGTCCCCGCAATATTTAGTCACACGGAGACACGGAGATCACAGTGCACGCGGCATGCCGATAAGGCCGATAAGGCTTGCATGCGGCGCTTTATTGGCGCTATAATTTCGGTTGCTCGCCGAGATGGTGGAACTGGCAGACACGCATGGCTAAGGACCATGTGCGCGCAAGCGCTTGGGGGTTCGAGTCCCCCTCTCGGCACCATAAACACAAAACCCCTCGAAATAAATACTTTTCGAGGGGTTTTCTTTTGAAGTTTTTTTGTCCAGGGAGTATCATCCCGGAACGTTTTCCCAAGGAGGTTATTCCCATGGCGAAAATCTGTTTTCTAGGCGCGGGGAGTACGGTATTTGCGAAAAATGTGCTGGGCGACTGTCTCCATGAGGAGAGTCTACAGGATGCGCAGGTGACATTGGTCGACATTGACCCGGACCGGCTCAAGGTTTCCGAGGTCATGATGAAGACTATCAATAAGACCCTCGGTACCCAGGCAACTTATGAATCGTTCATTGCCAAAGACGCGCCCAAGGCCCTCGAGGGTGCGGACTACATCGTGAACGCGATTCAGGTCGGGGGATACGAGCCCGCAACCGTCATCGATTTCGAAATTCCAAAGAAATACGGTCTTCGTCAAACCATAGGCGACACGCTGGGCATCGGGGGCATTTTCCGCGGACTCCGCACTATCCCAGTAATGCTCGAGTACTGCCGGATCATGGAGAACGTATGCCCGGACGCGGTGATGCTGAATTATACGAATCCCATGGGCATTCTCACCGGTGCACTACAGAAGGCGACGGACCTCCGGATCGTGGGGTTGTGCCACAGTGTGCAGGTGTGTGCCACCAATCTCTGCATGATGCTCGGACTTCCCAGCGACAATCTGAAATGGCGAATTGCCGGTATTAACCACCAGGGTTGGCTGTTGAGCCTCTCGCGCAATGGCGAGGACCTGTACCCCGAGATTCGCAAGCGCGCGGAAATGCCCGAAAACAAAAGTAAAGACGCAGTGCGCTTCGAGTTGATGAAGCGCTTCGGCTACTACGTGACTGAATCGAGCGAACATACCAGCGAATACGTGCCGTGGTTTATCAAGAACCGGGCCCCGGAGCTCATCGAGCGGTTCCAAATCCCCCTAGATGAATACCCCCGCCGGTGCGAGGCTCAGATCGAGGCCTGGGGCGAGATGAAGAAGCTCCTGCTTAACGAGGAATCGTTGCCGCATGACCGGGGGGAGGAATACGCCTCCTATATCTTCGGGGCGCTCGAAACCGGCAAGGCCTATACCTTCGGCGGCAACGTACTCAACAAGGGCCTGATTACCAACCTTCCTAACAACTGCTGCGTCGAGGTGCTCTGCGTGGCCGACCGCAGCGGTATCAACCCAACCTGCGTCGGGAACCTGCCACCCCAATGCGCCGCGCTGACCCGCACCAACGTCAACGTGCAGGAACTGACCATCGAAGCGGCATTGACCTGCAAAAAAGACTATATTTACCAGGCTGCCATGCTCGATCCGCACACTGCTGCCGAACTTACCATCGACGAGATCGTGTCCCTGTGCGATGAACTCATCGAGGCCCACGGGGAGTATCTTCCGGTCTATACCTGAATTCGATAACCGTGAAAAAGAGAGGCGCGTATTCGGATACCCGAAAAACGGCCCGGACAGCGAACCATGAGCCATGGGGCTCACCCGTAGACCATGAACATACCGCCAACCACGCTCCGGCAACGGAGGACGGGCATTCCTGCCCGTCGATAAGACTACCGCGGACGGATACGTCCGCGCTCGTTGTAATACTGACCGCCGGCGGCGGCGGTCCCACACCGCAGGAGACAAGAATTTAGCCCATCTTCCGCAGTTACGGCAAAGGATGTTGGTATTT
>JAWODE010000109.1:0-3707 GCA_046483455.1 Candidatus Hydrogenedentota bacterium
GGCCCGAGCGCCCATGTACGACGTCGGCCTGGTGTCGTCTGGATCATGGATGTCGTACTCGATCATGTGTCGACGGACGGTCTCTGATGTGACGTCGACGCCGAGTGCCTCCGTCATTTCCGGGCGCCGTCCCGTCAGGGGCATCGAAGGTGCAAACAGGCAGGAGAAAGCCAATGAGTAATGATGAGTATGTGTTTGTGTATGGACGGTTGCGGGCAGGATTCTGGAAAGGATTTCTGTTGGGGCAGCAGAAACCGCTTGGGACAGCGCATACGGTGCAGGAATATGCCCTCTATGTAAGCAAAATCCCATATGTGCGGATGGACCAGGCGGTCAGTCCGATCTGTGGCGAGGTGTATCCCCTCACGCCGCGCGTGCTGCGCGACCTCGACAGCCTGATGGCTCATCCCAAATGGTACCAGCGGCACCGGGTAGCCGTAGTGCTCGAAGACGGAACCACCATGGAGGCGTGGATGTATGCCCGCCGTGGAATGGGGGGCGTCTCGGTCAAAAGCGGCGATCTCTTGAACCGCGGGACATCCCCCGCGAACTCGGAATAGGAGAAGAAACCATGAGTAAAACCACGAACGAATACAACGTATTCTTAGGAGAAATCACGGTAGCGCTGGCGGGTGCGCAGTATTGCCATGCGACGGCCGAAGCCGGTGAAAAAGCCCACCTCGAGCGGGAACCGGACAATACCCACGACCGCAACGCTATCCGTGTCGATAATGACGACTTCCTCAAGATCGGCTATGTGCCCCGGCGGACCGCGGCGTGGCTGACGCCCCTCATCGACCAGGGCGGGGTATATGTCGATGGGAAAGTAGCCATACGCGGCGACGCACACCTCCCCACCGCGGAGTTGATGTTGTCGCTGTACGTTTCGCCGAAAGGCGCGGCCTTCCTCGACGGCGCACACGACCCCGAGACGCCCGCGGAAGCCCTGCACCGCGTCGTGGTGGATGCGTACAACGCCATGCACGAGTGGCACAGGCCCGAAGTCATCCGCGAAACGGCGCAACGGCTGAGCGAATTGTCGCGCCGGGATTTGCTCCCCGAAACGCGGATGCTGCTGGCGCTGATGCCCCGCTTCGCGGATACGCTCGACGCCCATGCCGACGTAAGCGCCCTGAACACGGCGCGGGCCGCCCTCGAAGGACTCCGGCTCGGCAAAGCCATGCATTACCGCAACGCGACCGTGTTTCCCCTTTATCTCGAGAACGGCCACGACCGCGCGTATGTGCTCCTCGATGAAGCCTTCGAAGCAGGCACGGCCGACGTCACGGAAACTTCGGACTCCGGCAGCGTGCCCGAGGTGCTCGTCAAAAATCGCGGCGACCGGCCGATTCTCTTGCCCGAAGGCGAGATTCTCACCGGCGCCAAGCAGAACCGCGTCGTCAACATCACCATTCTCGTGGCCGCGCACTCGGAACTCGTCGTGCCGGTGAGCTGCGTCGAACAAGGGCGCTGGTCGACCGTGAGCGAACGGTTCCGCGCCACCCACTTTGCCACCCCCACCCTGCGCGCACGCAAATGCGAGCGGGTATGGGCCAATGCCGCCCGTAAGGGCATCTTCGAGAGCGACCAGGGCGAAGTATGGCACGACGTCGCCGAGGAACTCGCCTACGCGGACGCCCCATCGCGCACCTCGTCGCTCACCGACGGCTTCGAAGCGTCGCGCGGCAAAGTCGAGAATTACCGCGAACATATCCGCCTGCCCGACGACGCCGCCGGCGTCGCCATCGCACGCGGTAACGACGTGGTGTCGGTCGAGCTATTCGACACGCCCGGCACGATGCAGCACCTCTGGCCCCGCATGAGCGAAGCCTGCTTCTTCACCTTCGCCCACGACCACGGCAAGGCCGAAGCCGCGCCCGAAGACATCATCCAGGACTTCCTCAGCCGCATCCAAGACAGCCTCGAAGTCCTCACGCAAACGCCGGGGGTTGGGGTCAGCATCGGACTGCACGGCGGCAACGTGTCCGGCACCGGCCTATGCCACGACGAGCGCCTCCTCCACCTCGCTGCATTCCCCACGGACCGCTGAGCTCGACCGATGAAGATTCGTACCACGGAAAACACCGAGACCACGGAAGACACAGTAAACACCGCAACCGCATCCCCAAAACACCATTCGTTCAAAGGCTCGACCTTTGTGGCCTTTGTGGTTCAACACTCCCTCTTCATCCCATCCGTGGTCAAAGAAATGGTTTTACCACCGCGGAGATCAAGAACGTTATCCGCGAATGCACGCGAATGGACGCAGATGGAAAGAGCCAAGATGTTTGTGTCGAATAGGTCCCGTTGCCCGGATTTCATCAAACGCCGATTCCAAAACCACCAAAGCAGTAAACAACGCAACCGCATCCCAAAAGCACCATTCATTCAAAGGCTCGACCTTTGTGGCCTTTGTGGCCTTTGTGGTTCAACTGGCTTGTTTTCATCCCATCCGTGCTATCCGTGCCACCCGTGGTCAAGAGAGGGCTCTATTACAGAGGACATGGCGAAAAACGTTATTCGCACCTGTGAGTGGCAGCCTCTTAACCAGCCAGGAAAGCCAGTGCATGATGCTACGCGCTCGGATACTTGAATATGAAAACCCTCTCGGGTGTAAGATAAACATCGGGCCACTGTGGAATCTTGAATATTAGCGGGGGATATCCCATGCCAAAAGTCGATCTCGCCTTTCGTGTCACCGGTAACGAAATCCCAGCCGATCACCCCTACTTGCTCTATGGCGCCTTGTGCAAGCTGCTTCCAGCCTTACACGACGGACCATTGGCGGATGAAGTGGGCGTGCATGCCATCAATGGGCGGCTCGTAGGAGACAGACTTCTCGCCCTTGGCCCGCGAAGCCGGTTGCGGCTGCGGCTGGACAGCGCACACATTGCCCAAGTGTTGCCCCTAGCGGGCAAGAACCTGCAATTGGGGCCGGGCAATCTCGTGATAGGCATCCCCGAGGTATACGCGCTACAGCCGAAACCCGCATTGAAGTGCCGCCTTTGCATCATCAAAGGCTTTCAAAATGGCGAATCCTTCCTGGAGGCAGCCCAGAGGCAACTCGACGCACTCCACGTGAAAGGCGCACCCCGGCTTGTTGCGCGCAAAAGCCAGCGCTCCCTTGAAGGCCGACAGAGCGGCAATCAACCCCGGTATATCCGGCGCACGCTACGTATCCGCGACAAAGAGATCGTGGGGTTCCCCCTGATCGTCGAACAACTTTCCGCCGAGGAATCTCTAATTTTGCAGGAAAAAGGCTTAGGCGGCCGCCGGCACTTCGGCTGCGGCATTTTCGTGCCGATCCGCTAATTGCCCTTGATAAAGAGAAGGTCACAGTGCAACTACTGGCAAAAAACGCTAGGAACCCCGACAAACTCCGCGAGGAAGAAACCCTCAGCGGACACTCACAAGCGGTAGTGCAAAGCTTCAAGGCTCTATTTGGAGAGAGAGGCGCACCCAGCCGATTGGGTAAGGAATGGACACATTTCTTCGGTCTTTCGGAGCATCAGTTTGACCGCTTCTGGCTCAACGGCGTTACGGCATGCGTGCTCCATGACCTCGGGAAGGCAAACGGCGATTTCCAAAGTGCACTTCTCAAGAAGCCCAATAAACAGGTCATTTGGCATGAGCATTTGGGGGCATTGGTTCTGTCAAGGCCTCCGATAGACACATGGCTCACAGATTTGTCCGGAATTCAGGCCGAA